>DZCT01000342.1 GCA_022736535.1 Desulfatirhabdium butyrativorans
ATTCTTCGCTCCGCTCAGAATGACACCCTGCGATCACCTCTGCTACACCACTACCATTTCCCGAATTGCAGCGGGGGCAGTTCATATCTCTCATTTTCTGTCTCCTCAATATCGTTATACTATATAATAACTATATGTTTTATAAAAAAATCACTGTTACTATACCATTACCTTATTTTTTTTCTGGAATACAGACAAGATCTTTGCTAAAAATCGTACTGAAAAGAAAGAACAAGCGCATCTCCGTATTTCGGGCTGTTTGAAAAGCTGACTTTTGCGCTTTCTTTCAATTGATTGATAAACTCCCGGTTCTTTCCACGGTTGTATTTGTGTGCGCTGTTGACAGAGCCGTAGATGCTTCCCGCGTAGAAGCCTGCTTCAAAGAGCGTAATCATGCCGCCGAGCGCGTAATTGCCGCTGTCAAAAGATTCATAAGCCGCGTACATCATGCCGCCGTTTATCAGGAATGCGGTCAGAGCGTCATGGTAGCGTCCGCAGTAAAGATAGCCCGCTCCCGGAATCACGCCGAGAATGCCCGCTGTCACAGGATTTTTTTTGTCTGTATCTCTCTCATTCTCCAATTCTGCGGAAAGTTTTTTCAGCCTGTATGTTTCCTTGTTTTGATCACTGATCTTACCGAAAGCCTCACGCGCCATGTTATATACATTCATTTCAAGATAAATCCAGCCGATGCGGTACTGCGCCTCATCTCTCACATCCTGATCTTTTGCCAGCGTCATCAGATGTTGAAGATTGGAAACAGCAAACCCGAAATCCTCTGTTTTTACATGACATTCGCTTATCATGAAATAGGCTTTTGTGAAAAAATCATCTGAGGAAACATTTCTGTTTGATGTGGAATTGAATGCGGAATGCTGATGTTCGATGAGTTCGGAGAAAGCCTTTGCCGCTTCTTTGAAACGCCCGCTTTCAAAATAGGACATGCCGATCTTGTATCCTGCCTGATCTGCTCTTGCATCTTCGGGAAAAAAGTAAAGAAAACGGTGATATTCGTCAATAGCCCTGTCATATTCCCGGTTGGAAAAGCAGTGTTCCGCAAAAGCAAACTGCCTGTCCGCGTCAATTTCAATGACCGTTCCGGCAACACAGGGGAAAGCGGAAAGAATGAAAATTGTGCTGATGATTTTTGCCACGATTTTTGCCACGAATGGACACGAATTTTTACACAAATGAAACACGAATGGTTGACCTCTCGTTCCCACGTTCTGCGTCAATGGCATTAAGTTAAGAGAAAAATGTAGGTCGGGGTGAGCCTGCGAACCCCGACACCTGCCGGATGATGTCGGGGTTCGCAGGCTCACCCCGACCTACGGAATTTACGGAATTGTCAGCTTGACGGCATTGACGGACGCAGAGCGTCCGCGCTGCATTCCCACGCAGAGCGTGGGAACGAGAATTCGTGTTGTTTGATTCGTGTAAAAAATTCGTGTTCATTCGTGGCAAAAAATATGCTTAGAAATGCGTCACTCTCAGCACTTCTTCAATGGTGGTGATGCCGTTTAAGACCTTTTTGATGCCGTCCTGACGTAGCGAAATCATATTGGCTGCTTTTTTTATCAGATTGGAATCATAAGTTTTCAGTATGAGGCTTTTCAACTCAGGCGTCATCACCATAATTTCGACGATGGATATTCTGCCTTTATAGCCCGTGTTCAGACAGTTGGGACAGCCTTTTGCCCGGTAAATACTGCCCTTTTTCGCCTGCTCCTGCGTAATGCCGATGGTTTCAAGCGTCACATCATCGGGCATATAAGGCTCTTTGCAATGGCTGCAAAGCACACGTATCAGGCGCTGTGCCGCGACCGCAAGCACGGCAGATGAAATCAGAAACGGCTCCACGCCGATGTCAACGAGCCGGGTAATCGCGCTTGCCGAGTCATTGGTGTGCAGAGTGGAGAAAACGAGATGTCCGGTGAGCGCGGACTGAACAGCGATTTCAGCAGTTTCTTTATCTCGGATTTCTCCCACCAGAATCACGTCCGGGTCCTGGCGCACAATGGAGCGAAGCCCTCTGGCAAAGGTCAGTTCTATTTTGGGATTCACCTGTATCTGGCTGATGCCTTTGAGCTGGTATTCAACCGGGTCCTCAATGGTGATAATGTTGATGTCCGGCGTGTTGATCGAAGACAGAATCGCATAAAGCGTGGTGGTTTTTCCGCTGCCGGTGGGACCCGTCACAAGAATAATCCCGTTGGGAGAAGCCACCAATTTTTTCAGCATACCGAGACTTTCGGAAGACATTCCCAAGTCCGTAAGTGTGAGCAGCGAAGTGGATTTGTTCAGCAGCCGCATGACCACGCGCTCCCCGAAAGAAATCGGAATGGTGGAAACGCGCACGTCAATATCCTGATCCCCCAGCTTGAGTTCAATGCGTCCGTCCTGGGGCAGACGTTTTTCTGCAATGTTGAGCTTTGCCATGACTTTGATGCGGGAGGTCAGCGCGGGCTGAATCCATTTCGGCGGCGTGAGCAGGTCATAGAGAATGCCGTCCACTCGATAGCGGACTTTGAAACTGTCCTGATACGGCTCAATATGAATATCGCTCGCCCGCGCCTTTATGGATTGGGAAATGATATGGTTCACCAGCTTGATGATCGGGGCATCGCTGGTGTCATCCAAAAGGTCTGCCGTATCCTCGATTTCGCTGATAATCGTGGTCCCGTTTTCCTCCATATCCTGAACCAACTGTTCTGCGGAATCTCTTCTCAGATCATAGGAGATGTTGATGGCGGAAAGAATGGCTTCTTTTGTGGAAAGCACAATCTGAAAATGCTCTGCTCTGACGAACCGGATCAGATCATCTAAAGGCTGAAAACAGGAGGGATCATTGACAGCAATGATACACCCGGGTTCAGTCTGATAAGCCTCTCCTTCCTGATTCATCGCTTTTTTTTCAGCATTCTGATTTCTGCTTTCTAACGGGACCATGAAGTATTTTTTCAGAAAATGTATCGGCACATCCCGACTGATATTGGCGGCGATATGATTAAGCGGAAGCTTGGGCCAGAAAGGAATATCATAGCGGATGCTCAACGCCTCCAGAATCTGCGTTTCCGTAGCCAGCTTCTTTTTGATGAGGATTTCAAGGGTGTTGCCGCCTTTTTCCGCTTTTGTTCTTCGGACTTCCTGAAGCGATTCATCTGAAAGCCCGACAGTTTCTTTCAATATTTCAAAAAGATGTTTTTTCATTTTTATTATACTGCTCTTATTTGGTAGTGGTGTAGAATAGGTGATGAACCCTGTCCCTGTCATTCTGAACGCAGTGAAGAATCTCTGTCTGTCATCGGTGAGATTCTTCGCTCCGCTCAGAATGACACCCCGAAATCACCTATTCTACACCACCACCTCTTATTTTTGCCACGAATGAACACAAATGTTTCACGAATTGCTCACGAATTTTTTATTAAATATTCATTTCATTCGTGTTTCATTCGTGAATAATTTGTGTTCATTCGTGGCGAAAAAAAGTGGCAAAAAAATTGCACTATTCTATCGGCGCAGGCACCGGCGCGTCTGCCCCCGGTTTGTACATCTTAATCACATCGCCGGGCTTTTCTTCTTCTTTTTCGTCAACCGTGTCAATATGTTCCTTTTTCCTGAGATAAAGCCCTTCGGCTTCAGCCGGATTCTGAATCACATGAGGTGTCAGGAACACGAAGAGATTGCTTTTTTCCCGCCCCTTTGACAGCGACTTGAAAAACCATCCCAGCCCCGGCACATCTCCGAAACAGGGAATTTTGTTCTGGGTTTCAGAAAAGCTGTCGTCAATCAGTCCGCCGATCACAATGGTGTTTTTGTCATTCACAATGACGGTGGTATCCACAGTACGCTTCAAAGTGGTGGGGCGGTCTCCGCCGGTGGTGGTCTGCACCTGATCCAGCTTGGTCACTTCCTGAAAGATTTTAAGACGGATCTGCCGGTCTTTGCTGATCTGGGGCGTCACTTTCAGCGTGATGCCCACGTCTTTGTATTCATAAGTATTGTACTGCTCCACTGTCGTGGACGTGGTTCCCGATTTGGTCAGATAGGGAATATTTTTACCCACCGTGATGGTGGCTTCTTCATTGTCGGTTGTTAAAACCTGCGGCGTGGAAAGAATATGAACATTTTTATCTTTTTTATAAGCCTGAACCACTGCGCCGAGGTTATAGAATCTGGCTTCTCCGATTTTAAGCACTTCGCCGAAAACGCCCAGAGAAAAACCCTGCGGTAATAACGCCGCGCCGCCTGTCGCGGCTGCTGCCGCCACACCGGATATGGTGGAATAGGCGCTGTCGCCGCCCCCGCTGAATCCGCCCCCGACATACGCGTCTTTGTTGTCATAATCCACTTTTCCGCCCGCAGTCCACTCTGTGCCGAGATTGAAGTCCTTGTTTATATTGACTTCCATAATCAGACACTCGATATAGACCATGGCCCGGGGAATATCCAATTTTTTGATCACATCTTCCAGAACCAAATAATCATCTTTTTCCGCCATGATAATCAGGCTGTTGGTGGCTTTGTCCGCTGTGATGTTCGTTCCCTCGGACACAATCGGCGCCTCTTTTTTGCCTTTCTGCGCCGACGAAGGCTTCTGCTTTTGGGAAAGGGACTGAAGCACCTTTGCCAGTTCTTCGGCTGTGGCGTTTTCAAGGTAATACACCCGGATTTTCTCTGTTCCCCGGGGCGTTTCCTTGTCCAAACGGCTGACCAGTTCTTTGATTCTTGCGGTTTCATCCTCGCTGGCAAACAGGATGATCGAATTGGTCCGCTCGTCTGCCACCAGTTTGATCACATCTGTTGCATCAGCTTTCTTTTTCCTTTGCTGCTGAAAAATGGAATTCAGCACCGTCACCAACTTTACGGCGTCCCCGTGTTCAAGGAAAATGACGGAAATCTGCTGCCCCACGCCCTCCACATCAATGGTTTTCATAATGTTGAGCAGACGCCGGATATTGGAATACACATCGGTGATAATCAGCATGTTGGTCGGCGCATATGCGAGAATCACGCTGTTTTTGGAAACCAAAGGCGCAAACAGCCGCTTGATTTCATTCGGGTCCGCATATTTGAGCGGAATGAGCTGCGTCACCACCCGGTCATCAGGGGAACGGGATTCTTCTTTCAGCAGGGTTTCAATGTTTTTGGTCCGGGCATCGGGCGCGGCGATAATTTTGACGACTTCTCCCGAATCAACCGTTGCAAAGCCCTGAACTTCAAGCACGGACTCAAAAACCTTGTAAGCCTCGTTCACCGAAATTTTGGAAGGAGAGATAATCGTGACCTTTCCTTTGACCCGGTTGTCCACAATAAAATTTTTTCCGGTCAGTTCGCTCATAAATTTGACAAGAACAGAGATGTCAACATCATTAAAATCTATGGAAACAAACTGTTCGGCTCTTCCGGGCGTCTGCGCTGCGGATAAACGGACCGTCAGCGCCAGAAAAAGTAAGATAAAACAATAATACAGAATGTTTTTTGAGAAATGGCAGTATGATTTCATGTTCCTTTACCAGCTCGCTCCGGAGTGCGTCATCTTATAAAAGCGGAGCGAAGCGACCGAATTTTATAAAATGGGTTTGCTTTTGAAAAAACTCAGTTTCTGTTCCGGTCTGTTATACTGAATCTCTATTGAAAGTATTCCCGCAGATTGTTTCCCACAGAGTTCACAG
>DZCT01000011.1 GCA_022736535.1 Desulfatirhabdium butyrativorans
CCGCATGATGCCGGCGTCAGTCATCGGAAATTCTCTGTGGAATTTTTCCGCCAATGTTTCAGACGCGGAAGCCAAAGCCGCTTTATCTGAAGTCTCGCTGTAAGCATCTGCAATTGAAAGAATTTCTCCGGTTTCAATGTCAACAAAACGTGCGGCGATTTCGATTCCGTTCCGGGTCTTATACAGATTGCCCAATATGGCGGCGTCAGGACGGATCTGCACTGAGCGGTTCTCATCGCTTTCAAACCCTGCACGCTGAAGCGAATTGGAAATTCGAGAAGCAGAGCGGCTTTTATCTGTTTCAGCATGGACGCTCTGAAGCGAATTGGAAATTCGCTCTACAGACTGCTCTTCTTCCCGCATCGCAATCTGAAAACGCCTGCGCCCGTTCAGTTCTTTTAAAAAAAAATGCTGAAAAAGATTTGCTTTTGTCTCAGTCTCCGGTTCTGCCGTCATAGAGAGAAGATCAAAGGGATGCAGGGCAAGACAGTAGCGGTATTTCATTTTGAAAGCTTCAGGAATTTCCCGTGTGATTTCTATGATTTTGCTGTCTGTATTGCCGAATTCGTCTTCCGCGGCAATGCGGATCCGGTTTTCGCCTTCTTCAAGCCGCATAACATAGCTGAAATACACAATTGTTCCCGGATCCTGCAGCAATGATTTATGATTGATACTCAGCGAGCGGATGAGATTTTGACTTTTGACTTTTCCTTTTATATGAATCTGTTCCAGAAAAACCCTTTCTCTGTCCCGCCATCCGTCCGGAATAATTTTCAGCGCCGCAGATTTTACCTCTGTTGCAAAAATATTTAAGCCGGCGTCTGCTATCAGCAGATTTTCCTCGGACGGGGCTTCAATACGGACTTCCGCCTGTGTTTCATTTCCCAGTTTGTCTTTTGCCGACAGGAGTTTATGCGCTGTTCCGGATTCCGTTGCAATGGAAAAAGGCACGCGCTTTCCTTTGGGAATCGGAATGTCTTTGCCGTCAGTTGAAAGGAACATTTCGCCGGATTCGTCATAAAGCATCCCCTGTATGCCCTTGTCCGCATCTGCGGCTGTGATGCTTATCACCGGACCTGTTCGGTCCACCCGCAGGACCAGCCGGCGTTCCGCCACGCCGCCGAGCAGGTTTTTGGCACTGATGTCAATTCGGTGCTTTCCCTCTGCCAGCAGCATTTCTTTGTGGAAAGCCACACTTTGCCCGCTTGCTTCCATAAACACAGGCCTTTTGTTCACCGTAATTTCGGAAACATACTGTTCATCTTCCGCGATGCCGGAAATCACAATCGGGTCCGCAACGGTCCATATCTCGGACGGGGTGAGGGGTTCGGGGTTCGGGGTTCGGGGTGGGTCCTCCCTGTCCCCCGGCGAAAACATCCCCCCGCCCCCTTCAAAGGGGGAATTGATGATGAGACGCGGAACAGAAACCTGCCCCCCGCTTTTTTCCATCATCCGTTTGCGAACTTTATCCAGATAGAACAACGCTTTTGCAGATGGATACTGTTGAATCGAAAGTTTCAGTTCCGCCTCGGCAGCCGCATCTTCTCCCAACAGATAATGAATCAGACCTTTTTCACGATGGGGAAAATAATCAATGAAGTGCATTCCGAGCGTGCGCGACATGCGGCGGTCATCAAAGCGGCGCCGGATGGTTTCTTGCAGATCGGCAAGCGCGGCAGGATAGCATTCGCCTTCCATGCAGGAAAGCGCACGCTCATAATAATCATACCATTGCCCTGTGAAATTGCCGTCGGATGTGCAGTAAGCAATGTTTTCTCTGACGCAATCATGCCCGGGACGAACCGCACAACTGAAAAACAGGGGCAGTATCAGAAGCCATATCAGAAAGGTTGAGGGCTGAGAGGCGGGAGATGAGGGATAAGTCCTCTGGCCTCTCACCCCTGACCCCTGACCCCCAAACGACAAAAAACGATATTTTACGGATTTATATTGATACATTTTTATACCTCCCCCGGCTGAAAACAGACTGAAGATTGAAGATTGCGGTATGAAGATTGCGGTATAATGACCGCAAATAAATTATACCCAATTTTCTTCAAAATCAGACATACCATATTAACGAAAACTTCATTGCATATCAACAGAATTAGTGTTTCAGTTCAAATGTTGACAGATTTTATCAAAAAATGTTATCAGATGTCAGATTTATGAAATCACAGGGGCGCATTGCAGGCGTCCCCCACCTTTAAACGGAGGCATTATGCAAAAACGTCTTATTTTTTTCAGCTTGTTTTTCTGTTTTACGTTTATTCAATTGAATCCGGTGACGGCACAGGATGTGATCCGAGTCACGTCTTCTCCCAACCCGGTGGGATCAGGGGCAAGAGCCGTGGGAATGGGCGGCGCATTCATCGCTGTCGCCGACGATGCCACGGCAGCGTCCTGGAATCCCGGGGGATTGGCGCAACTGAAAAAGCCGGAAATCTCTCTTGTGGGGACATGGTTTAACCGGATAGAAGAGGACACGCTCGGCACCATGCCTGAATCAAATGGAACCCAGCGTTCTGAATCAAATGAAACCCAGCGCTTTTCCGAAGCTGACATTAATTATTTCAGCATCGCCTATCCTTTCAATTTCCTTGAGCGAAATATGGTTATTTCCTTGAATTATCAGTATCTTTATGACTTTACTCGGGCAGGAAGTTTTTCGGTAAAAACTCTAGGTAAATCTGAAACAGAGATACTTGAAGCAGACACGCTTGAAGCAGACACGCTTGAAGCAGACACGCTTGAAGTGGAGTCGCTTGCGGATTTTCAGGAAGACGGCGGGCTTTCCGCGCTCGGGCTTGCCTACTGCATTCAGGTTACGCCGGATTTTTCTTTCGGTTTTACTTTGAATTTCTGGGATCAGAGTCTCTTCAACAATACATGGACGGAAAAGGTTCACACACGGGTTACCCAGACCATGAAGACTGACCCGGAGGAGGACATAGGCCCTTCGATTACGGTCACCGATGATTACACCCGATGGAATCGCTATGATTTCAGTGGGTTTAATGCCAATTTCGGTATTCGCTGGCGCATCAGCGACAAACTCACGCTCGGCGCAGTGCTTAAAACGCCTTTTACTGCAGACCTGACACATGAAACTACCACAGACCTGACACATGAAACCAGCACAGAGAAAAAACAACTGCTCCCGGATGGACAGGAAATTCGGAATACAACGCCGTCAGTTACGCACGATGAAGAATTGGACATGCCCATGTCTTACGGCATCGGACTTGCCTATCGCTTTTCGGATATTTTCACGATGTCGGCGGATGTTTACCGCACCGAGTGGGATGATTTCATTCGCACAGATTCGGCAGGGAACGAAGTCTCCCCTATCACGCAGCGGCATCCTGATGAATCAGATATTGACCCCACGCATCAGGTGCGTGTCGGTGCGGAATATCTCTTTATTTCACCGAATTCCGATTACGTGATTCCGCTCAGAGGTGGCGTGTTTTATGACCCCGCGCCCGCCGCAGGAAGTCCCGATGATTTTTACGGATTCAGTCTCGGCTCAGGCATCGCTAAAGGCAGATATGTGTTTGACATTGCCTTTCAGTGTCGATTCGGGAAAGATGTCTCGGAGTCAACAATTCAATATCTTTCTTTTTCCCAAGATGCGCAGGAATATATGATTTACTCCTCGCTGATTGTTCATTTCTGACCCTGATTCATTTGATTAAAGGATTTTCATGATTTCTGTTAAGCCTTTCAAGCTTGCTGAAGTTCCGGGAAATCTGGATAGATTCAGTCAGGGACATTTAACCTTATAACGCACATTGTGTCGGAGGGGTGTAATTGAAAGTGTTAGTTTTTTTAATTATCGGATAATCACTGTATATAATTTCAAATGGTTATATCTCTAAACGAGCTTCACCTAACACTTTTAATTGCACCCGTGCCGGAGATAGGCATCCGTATCCGTGGGACACAGTATCTGAAAAGCAGGAGCGTAACACTCTGATCCATCAACGGAATTGAATGGAAGAACTTTCCGATGCGTCATTTTGAGAAGGCGATACTCTGCTTTCCTGCTGATTGCATAGACCGAGGTCATTTTTATTTATAAATAACTTATTGAAAAAAATTATACTTTTACAAACAAGTTGCTTATTGTGAGATTTTGAAAAAAATATCATTGACAAAATCATAATCTTCAATTATAGAAAATTGTTATTAAAGATGTGGGTGATAAATCGTCTATCATTCCGGGCAATCAATCGCCCGGCTGAGAGCTGAAGCAAGCCGAAGTTTGCCGGACAAGAAACCGTATAAACTGTAGGATGGGCAGAGCCTTATTTGCCGGACTGTACCGAACGGTATGCTTCAGGCTCTGCCCACCCCAACATGAACCCTTCAGCCTTCGATCTCCGACGTAGGGGCATACCGTCGGCGTGTTCCCACATCGGACAATAAACCGTAGAGATGCACGGCGTGCGTCTCTGCAGATTCGGCGTAAAATACACAGATGGGCGCACGCCGGCGGTGTGCTGCTCCTCTTCCGATGTAAAAAACCTGCTTTTCCAGTGTATTATAAATGTGAATTAAGGGTTAAAATTAGTATCATAAATTCAGAATGTTATAAAAAGCAATATTCGCATAATTTTTTATAACCTACTGTTTTTGTTATATCTAAAAATTTTAACCCTTAATTCGCATTATAAGAACAGGGCACAGGGGGGCAGAGGTTGGAAACAAGTCCTCTGATCCCGAATCTTTATCTTTTATATACAAGGAGGATCTCTCGTGAAAAAAGCGGTTATTACCATTGCTGTCGGCTTGATGATTTATTTTGCCGTTATGCTGCCGGATTCAGCATATCCCCAGCCATATCCCGGATACGTCTATTTCTGGGCAAGAGTGCTAGATGCTGACGGGAAACCGGTCAGTAACGCGGTCGTGATCGCCCGCAAAACCTCAATCGGCGACTCATATCCGTTGACGTCCGTAGGATATGGATATTACTATGTAACCCTTGAACCCGGAAGTTATGATCTTCTCGTAAACGGCACTATCGTTAGGCGCGATATTTATGCCAGCGCCTTCTGGTATGTGATGATAAGGTGTTATTTAACTACTTAGATTTTTGTTTGTCCGGGCATACTTTTTGTATGCAATCAGGCTGCCGGGTAGTGCATTGTTAAATCTTAATTTTAGGGTAAACAGATTTCAATTTGTAATTGCAGAGATAAGTTATGTGATGCCCAACCCTAATTTTCAGCTCTGACAAACCAGTAGATTATAATTTCAAATTTTTCCGTCATAAGCGTTATCAGTTCATCCTTATATTCTGGAATATTGAAAATATTGCAATTGCACGCTCCGCCACATATGACCTGATTCATCATACAGGCGAGGTCCCGGCTGAAAGCTGAAGCACGCTCAAGCGTGCTATGTGTCCGGGTGAAACAGTCTGCTTCAATAATCCGAGCGATAAATCGCCCGGCTGAAAGCTGAAGCACGCTCAAGCGTGCTATGTGCCCGGGTGAAACAGCCTGCTTCAGCAGGCTTGAGTTTTCAGCCCTGAAATTTATTTCGGGGCTTTGTGCCGGACAAGAAACCGTAAGGTGGGCAGAGCCTGATTGGGCGAACAGCGGCAATCGCCAGGGTTCAGGCTCTGCCCACCCTACATTCTGTAAGAGAGTGCCCAGCCTGCTTCAGCAGGCTTGAAGCTCTTCAGCCCTGAAATTTATTTCGGGGCTTTCTTATACACAATCCTTGTAGATACCCGCCGCACGGAATCCCTAACCTTTTTCCAATGTAAGAAACCCACCTTTCCAGTGTATTATAACAACAGGGTCAGAGGTCAGAGGTCGAAACGGAGTTCCCTGACCCCGAACCCCTATCTTTTCCAAGGAGGAAATCTCTCGTGAAAAAAGCTGTTGCCATTGCTGCCGGTTTGATGATCTGTCTTGCCGTCATACTGCCGGATTCAGCATATCCCCAGCCATATCCCGGATACACCTACTTCTGGGTAAGAGTGCTGGATGCTTACAGAAACCCGCTCAGCAACGCGGTCGTGATCGCCCGCAAAAGCTCAATCGGCGACTCATATCCGTTGACGTCCGTAGGATGGGGATATTACTATACAATCCTTGAACCCGGAAGTTATGATCTTGTCGTAAACGGCAGGGTCTTGAGGCGCAATATTTATGCCAACGCCTTCTGGTATGTGATGATAAGATGTTATATATGAATGAAATTCGGTTACAGGTAACAGGCGGCAGGTAACATGTAACATGCTGCATGTAACCTGTTACATGTTACAGATTACATCAAAAGGGGTTTACACGCCGCTTTCTATTTCCACAGGAGAAGTCATGAGAAAAAAACAGATGACGGGCAAAGGAAACATCGCCCTTTTACTATACGCAACAGCATTAAGCTTGCTGATGATCACTGCTGCGCCGGGAGAAACCATTGCAATCGCTTCTTCTTCCCAATGGTATGTATCGGCTGCGGGAACGAGTTACGGTGCCAGCGGCTCTGAAAAATATCCTTTCACCAGCATTCAGACGGCAATTAATGCGGCAAGCAACGGCGATACAGTTTGGGTCGGTTCCGGTACATATTTTGAAGCCATTAATTTCAAAGGTAAAAATATTACTGTCGCCTCTCTGGAAGGAGCGGACGTCACAATTATAGACGGAAAAGAGCAGACCTCAAGCGACACAGTCAAGGGCGTCGTGACCTTTGAAAACGGAGAAAGCGCTAAAACAGTTCTTCGCGGATTTACAATTACAAACGGATTGAAAAGCGGCGTTTACTGTTATCAGTCCTCTCCGGTTCTGGAATCTTTAAAAATTATTAAAAACAGCGCGGTTTCCGGGGGCGGCATTTTCTGTGAAGAAAAATCCGGGCTTTCAGTAAAGAAAAGCATTATTTCAGGTAATTCCGCCGCCAATCGGGGCGCAGGCATTTATTGCAGAAACAGTTCGTCGCTTGTTTTGGAAAATGTGCTGATCGCAGGCAATTCCGGATCAGCAGTCGGCGGAGGTGTCAACTGCGCCTATTCCAGCACCCTTGAACTGAAAAACGTCACCCTGACAGGAAACAGCGCATCTCAGGGCAGGGCGGTTTACGCCACAGACGCGTCTGGCGTTGTTCTGAAAAACAGCATTGTATGGAACAATGAAATCTTCCTGAACAATATTGCCGCCGCGTTAAGCACGATTACGGTTTCATATTCGGACATTCAGGGCGGCAAAGACGGAATTGTCAACGGATACAGCGCGGTCAACTGGTCTGAGGGCAATATTGCTGCGGATCCGGTATTTCTCGATGAGAAAAACAGCGATTTTCGTCTGGCGGTTTGCAGCCCCTGCATCGGCGCGGGTATTTTATATGAAGGTCTGTCAGAAGATATGAACGGCAATATCCGTCCCAATCCTGCCGGTTCTGCCCCGGATATGGGCGCATCGGAAGCGGTTTCAGCCCTTCCCAAAACATGTGAACCCAGAAATATCCATGTGGATGAAAACGCAGTCGTTACATCGCCGGACGGAACTGCCGCCGCGCCGTATAAAACCGTCACGCAGGCAATTCAGGACGCCACGTCCGGCAGCACTATCCGCGTGGCCAAAGGCATTTATATCGAACCGCTCACGGTTCAGAATATCACAGGATTGAGCATTGAAGGCGGCTGGAACCATGAAGGAACTAAATGGTACAGAGATACGATGCTGAATCCGGTTTACACGACGGTGATGTCAATGGATGTGTCTGCGGTCATTCAGATCAGCAATGCGCCCAGCACCCTGATCTCAGCTTTCACCATAGTAGTAGGAGCCGGCGTCGGTATCAAGGTTGAAAACTCTGCTGGGGTCAATCTGGAAAGCAATATTATCCGCATTGAGTGCCGCGCCGGTTCGCAGGGAATATGCTATGAAAACAGCAGCGGGAATATGCTCAGAAATCGTATTCACCTTGCCGGGAGTTATGACATTGCCGCGGATGCGATTTGTCTGAAATCTCCCGGAATCCGGCTTGAGAACAATATCATCTATCTGGAAGGAAACGGACTCACAGC
Source organism: Desulfatirhabdium butyrativorans (assembly GCA_022736535.1). Lineage (GTDB taxonomy): Bacteria > Desulfobacterota > Desulfobacteria > Desulfobacterales > JAIFKL01 > JAIFKL01. The sequence goes on from DZCT01000011.1 coordinate 8,045, forward strand.
CGTTCGGGAGACCGGTATTTCCGCGACTCCGGCTGCGCTTCTGAACAATGAATTTTACGGAAACACTCATTCTGTATTCTATCATGATGAAAACGGAAAGGGAAATATCATCACCTGTGAGGGTTTGAACAGAAGCCTTTCGGATATTGCGGAACGCGGCGGCAATCTCTGCACAACGCTTCCGGCTTATACGCCGTGCACAGATACGCCCTGCGTGGAAGTGATTGCCATTCCGCCGCCCGAAGACACCGACGAAGATGAATTGCCGGATAACTTTGAAGTTTATTATTTGGGCGATATTACTTATGACGGCGTGGACGATCCTGATGAAGACGGATTGACGAACCTTGGCGAGTATCTTCATAAAACCAATCCCACGCTCGATGATACGGATCACGACGGAATGTCGGACGGCTGGGAAGTTGAAAACAGAACCGATCCCCTGAAAGACGATGCAGACGCTGACCCGGATCAGGACGAATACAGCAATCTGGCAGAATACAAAGGCGGGACCGACCCCAACGATGCCGCTTCCTATCCTTTTGCCGAGGGCGATCTGAGTACCGGAGATATAAACAAAGCCCTTGCCATCGCGGTGCTTGACAACGACGACGGAGACGCTCTGAGCATACAGTCAGTGACAAAGCCCTCATCCGGCAGCGTTTCTGTGAGCGGAACGCTTGTAAATTACACACCGCTCAGGGGTTTCTGGGGAACAGACAGCTTTGATTATATTGCGACAAACAGCAAAGGACATGCCGCGTCTGCAAACGTGACCGTTTATGTCAGGCCCGCTCCGGAAACAGAAAAGGCAATGAATTTTGAGACTTCGGAAAATTATCTCATCAGGGAATCGGTGAACAATTTTCCTGAGACAGCCCTGAGCGCCGAATTTTGGCTCAAGGTTTCAGCCCCCGGGACTATGCTTTCCTATTCGTTAAAACATGACGGCGCGTTTGATAAAAATGCCTTTGCAGTCGGGATTGACGATGATCTGTCGCTTCGTGTCTATATTGCGGATGCGGCTTTCACTTCGGCGGCGCTGCCTTTAAATGACGGACAATGGCACCATATCGCCGTGACATGGAAAAGCGCGGACGGCGAACTGAAAATTTTCAAAGACGGCGCGGAAGTCTTTGCCGGAACGCTGGCAAAAGGCATGAAAATTCCGGGAAACGGCTCTTTGACGCTGAAGGGACCCTGCAAAGCCGATGAATTCCGTCTGTGGAATGATGCCCGCACACCGGAGGAAATCCGGGCAAATATGAACACCCACCTGCCTGACAATCAGGCGGCATTGGTCACACACTGGCGTTTTGACGAAGGCGGCAGACAGATTGCTTTTGACTATTCGGGCAGCGGCAATCATGCTCAACTGGGTTCCGCATATATGGAAGATGAAAAAGACCCTGTTTTTACAGATGATTCTCCCCTGATTCCCCGTGAACTTTATGCCGCTATGCCGGACGGCGCAACTGACGGTCTCAGTCTCAGCGATGCGCTTGAGAATGCCACGCCGGGCAGCGTCATCCGTGTGGCACGGGGCTTTTATACCGAAGCGCTGAGGCTTGAAAATATTGACGGCGTAACCGTTCAGGGCGGCTGGACCCGTACAGACGGAAAATGGCTCCGGGACAAAGCGGACCCCAATACCACAGTGATTATGGCAATGAACTCGCCGAATGCGCTTTCGCTGAAAAACGCGCCCCGCACCGCGGTGGAGGGATTTACGCTGGTGGGTACCGGCGGTTCTGCAATGGACATTGAAAATTCTTCGGGTGTCAAAATTTCGGGAAATATTATTCATATCCCGCTTGAAACATCTTCTGCTGCCCGCGATTCATCGGGCGGAACCGGCGCGGCAGGCCTCACGCTCAACGGAACTGACGGAGAGATTGTCAGAAACCGGATTCATCTGATCGGCGATTCGGTCTGCGGCATTGTTCTGAGCGAACTGACCGGCGATGTCCGCATTGAAAACAATATCATCTATCTTCAGGGAAAAGCTTCCGAAGGCATTGCGGAACTCGGTGAAAATGCAACGCCCAAGACGCTGCTGAACAATGAGTTTTACGGAGATGCGAACATGGTGCTGTACCGCAACGGAAACGGAGAAAAAGTCATTATGGGCTGCGGTCAGTTGAATGACAAAAGTCTTTCCGATATTTCCAAACGGGGCGGTAATTTCTGTAACCGTCTGGATATATACGCACCCTGTCCCCGTATCTGTGCGGAAGTCATGACCATTCCGCCCATAGACGACACGGACAGCGACACCATGCCCGACAACTGGGAAATCTATTATTTCAACAGTCTGCTACAGGACGGCACCGCAGATTACGATCAGGACAGCATAACAGATGCAAATGAATATCTCAATCTGACATCCCCGGCAGACTGGAATCTGAAAGTCACCATCCGTCCCCGTGACGCGGCGGACAAAGGCGCGCAGTGGAGCGCAGACCGCGGGACAACATGGAAAAACAGCGGCGACAGCATTGTCGGAACCGGAGAGTATGCCGTATCTTTCAAAGAAATTCCCGGATGGACGGCTCCGGAGGAACGAAGCCTGACCGTGGAGAAAAATCAGAATCAGTCTGTCATCGGCACTTATACCCTGAATTCTTATACCCTGAATGTCTCAAAGTCAGGATGCACTGGAGAAATCAAGATTAACGGTGAAATACAGACAACACCCTGGACCGGGAAATTGATATGGGGCGAACAGGTCACGCTTGAAGCGGTTCCGGGAGCAGAATGCTGTTTTGCACAATGGTCAGGAGGGATTATCACCAATCCCATCGCTGTGACAATGGACAGTGACAAGACAATCACGGCGACCTTTGCCGAAGCGGTTCCGTATTTTCCGAAACCGAGAAGCACATCTGCGTACATGACCCTGAGCGGCAGAATTTTCAATGCTTCGGATAAGCACATCGCTGACGGAGACGAAGCGGCTGCCTACATCATGTCTGAAACCGACAAAACCGCAAACGGTCTGATTGTGGGCTGGGGCAGATATGCGCAGGGATATGCTTTGCAGGTTTTCGGAGATGATATTTCAACGCCTGAAAAAGACGGCGCTGCCGAAGGCGATACAATATTTTTGAAGACTTACAACGCTGACAGAAAAAGAGAGTATCCGCTCACGCTGATCAGCGGCGATCATGTCTGGAAACAGGGAGCCGGAAAAACAGCCGACTGGAAGTATCCGTTTTTACAGACAATACCGCTTCATACCGGCTGGAACATCATCAGTTTCAGCGTGAACAAGTGTTTTTATGTGGGAACAAAACCGGCATGTCCGATGATTGAAGGCATTGAATACGAAGCTGTCGGCAGCATCGGAGAGATTCTGTCCTCAATCGAGGGACAGTATTCCTACGTGCGGGGATTTGACTGCACCGGAACAAAAATTTACAATCTGAGCCGCTGGAGCGACATGACTTACATGGCTGCGGGATACGGCTATGAAATCAAAGTCAATGATGATGCGGATGCGGATGAAAAAGGGCTGATTTATCTTGAAGTGAAAGGAGATGCCGTCAGCGGCGACACAGCGATTCCGCTGCAAAAAGGCTGGAATCTCGTCGGTTATCTCGGCAAAAAAGTTTTTTACACGGGTGAGATGCCGGAAGTCATTTATCCCAAAGACCCTGTAATATGCCGTATTGCAAATATCTCCGACGCCTTCTGTTCGATTGCGGATCAGTATTCATACGTTAAGGCATTTGATAAAACCGGCGCAACATTTTACAACCTGAGTCAGTGGAGCAATCTGAAATACGTGGGACCCGGGTACGGATACTGGATCAAAGTGACGGACAGAGACAATGTGAATCTGGTGTGGGACAGTCCCTGTACGGAATGCGGGGAATAAAAAGATTTGTAGGGTGGGCAACTTGTTGCCCACCATTTGCGTAATCCCTTTTTGTCCGGTGGGCATTTCATGCCCACCCTACCGAGATCAGAAAATCGGAGAAATCATTATGAGATTCAAAAAAATTCTCATCGTCATATTGTTAATGATGTCAGCGGACCCTGCGGCTTTTGCAGGCTTGCCTGTTCATTTTACCGGCGTCAGACCCACGCTGACTTCCTGCGAATATGCAGGAAAAGTGAGCATTGACGGCATTACGGCGGTCAGCGGGGAAGATGAAATCGCTGTTTTCGTGAAAAGTGATTTCGGGCAAATCCCTGTGGGCGCGGCTGTCATGGGACAAAGCAACGCTGGCGACGAGTATTATTTTGTGAGCGTCTATGCTGACGACGCTACAACGCCGGAAAAAGACGGCGCTGCAAAGGGAGAAAAACTGATCTTCAAATTCTGGGATAAAAGCCAAGATAAAGAATATGTTATTCCCCCGGCTGCGCCTTATATGACTTACGATGCGGAGGATGAAGAAGTTTTTCTGACGCCGCCTGCTGTTCCGCCGGTGTGGACAAACGAAAGTCTCACGCCTTTGGGGCTGTTGAACCTTGCAATGCCGCTCATCATCGGAGATACAGACGGCAGCGGCAGCGTTGATCTCAAAGATGCGGTGCTGTCGCTTCAGATTGCCGTCGGAGTCAATTCAGGCGCGGTCATTTATCGTGATGCCGACTGCAACGGAGACGGTCGGATCGGCATGGAAGATGCGCTTTATGTCTTGCATCAGCTTTACTCCGGAGTGCTAAAATGAACTTTTAGCAGTCGAATCGGAAATGATACCAAATCGCTATCAAAAACGGTGTTCTCCGTATCTATTTTTAGCCTTGGCGCTTTTCAAGCGATTTAAGCGATTTGAAAAATCGCTTTACGGGCTGCCGCGGGATTTTAACTGAGAAATGAGAAATGCAACGCATCGCAGATGCGCCCCTACACCTGCGTCAAAATTTCATCCTTATATCTCAACAGTTTTGATTCCTTATGATTCATATCTCTGAGGATGATTTCCAGACGGGTGCGGATAATTTCCAGCCTCGTCCTGACCGGCGGATCCGGGTGGTTTGAAATAATATCTCTTATCCGGTTTATATCCGGCTCAGTCAAACGCAGCAGTAATTTGGCATCTTCTTCGTCCTTTTTCTCCAGGGTCAGCAGTTTCATAAGAATCAGATATTCAAGAGAAACAACATACAAGTTTTTCCTCTCGTCAAGCCTGACAGTTCTGTTGTTGCTGACGGCTTCCGCTATTGCCTCACGGAACAGCGAGCCGTAATCCCCCCATTCCCGGGAGGAACGGTCTATAAAATCTATATTGATGTTACTGTCAGCCCTGCTTTTTACGTTGATGCCGCCGATCAGCAGGTTGCGGATGCTGACATCCCTGTCTTTCAGATGGTTTCTGATTTCAAGACAGGTCTGCTCGGATACGGCTATATCAAGGTCTTTTGTATAACCGTGATCCGCGGTGTCTTTCAAGAATATCCAAACAGCGAGTCTGCCGATCAAAATGCCTTTTTGTCCCGTAGCTTCCAGCAGATCAGCCGCAAACACCGCGCTGGGTCTGGGATCAAAAACAGGCAGAATGTCATTCTCCCTCCTTTTTTCGGGAGAGGTTTCTGTTTCCATTTCCTCTGTTAAATTACCTTCCTACGTTGTAGTAGTAGTGTAGGGTGGGCAGCTTGCTGCCCACCCGCATTCCGAGCGAAGCGAGGAATCTTATACCAAATCTCTGTTGAAATTTAACAGGGGTATTCAGGATGTACAGGATAACTGATTATAAATCCTGAATATCCTGTGTATCCCTGTTAAAAAAAACAGCCGTCATTCCATAATAGACCTCTTTCAAAAGTCAAGTTTTATCCAATAAAATCAAGTGAGCAACTTCCACTTTTGAAAGAGGTCTAATAAAGTCAGAAGAGATTCGGTATTAAAGATTCCTCACTGTGTTCGGAATGACATTGTTCCAACGTCACTGAGTCTTTCCGAATACCGGCTCCGGTTTTGCGGTCGTTCCGGTGGCATTGGGAAAATCTTCGGCTTTGTAAGCTTTCCTGTTCTCTTTAATCAGATGCCGGGCTTCTTCCATGAAGGCATTGTAGCGATTCTTGCATTCATAGAATCCGTGCCACCACGAGTAATCCGGCGCCATCATTGCCGCGCCCATTCTGGCTCTGCGCCCTTCATGATGCCACAGTTCATAATACTCGACTTCCAATCTCTCATCAAAGAATTTACTTTTGTCCAACAGCCCTTTTTCATAAAGCTCATCGAGCGTTTTCTTTGCCGGTTTGAAGTAAACCTCGTTGTATTCCTCAACTACTCTGTCCATTTTGCTGAAATGCCCGTCTGTCCACGTTTTGCCGTGACACTGCTTACAGACTTCTCCCATTTTCTGTCGCTCCGTCTGCCAGTCGGTTTTGGCAGGAAAGGCTTGAAATTCAGAGGGGCGAATCGTGAGCGGCGCCTGAAGTTCCCAGGCGAGTCTTTCGGTCACATCGTGGGAAGTCAGGACAGTTCCGGTTCCGGAAATATGACACGCGGCACAGGTGGGGCTTCGGTAATCCACGCCCGCGGTCCAGGTGCCGGGCGCGGCGTTCCAGTTGTATTCATCGCCGTGAGCGGTGTAAATGTCTCCGTGTTTTGACTCCATGAAGATTTCAATCTGCGGATGATCCGGTCCCAGATGGCACTGACCGCAGGCTTCCGGTTTTCTGGCTTCCATCACGGAAAAGCGGTGCCGGGTGTGACAGCTCGAACAACTGCCTTTGCTCTCGTCAAGATTGATACGCCCCACGCCCACATTGGGCCAGGTCTCAGGGTCTAATTTTCCGTCTTTTGTCTTGAGAACTGTGCCGTGGCAGTGATAACAGCCTGCCGCTCTTTCAAAATCGCTGTTCATGCCGTTGATGAGCCAAAGGTCTATTTTCCATATAATTTCCATGGTGTTGGCATGTTTGCTCACACTGTACTGTTTTGTCTCATCAGGATGGCATCGGGAGCAGTCTTTGGGCGTGACCACCGCCGATACAGGGACAATGTTCTTTTTTACCGCATACTTCAAACCGCCGGACTGTTCATAGTATTTGTCATGATCTTTGCTCACATCAGGATCAAAAGACTCGGCTTTGTGGCAGTCATAACAGGTGATATTTGCGCTGGCATGACGGCTGTTTGCCCAGTCCGCAAAGAGTCCGGGGTGCTCTTTTTTGTGGCATTCGATGCAGGCAATCGCCTCATCGGGCATACTCCGCTCGATGCGGAATGCCTTCTCTTTGACCATGTTCTCGCCGGCGTTTTGTCCGCCTGCGACGGCTGCTGCCATAAATATGGCAATTCCGGCAAGCAGCGCTACAGTTGAAAATGTTTTTTTCATGTTAAATGCCTCCTTAACTTAATTATGAGTTACGCAGTTCCGATTCTCGTTCCCGCGCGCCGCGTGGGAACGTCCATCCGGAGTGCTGAAATGAGCGAAGCAAAATTTTAGCACCTGCTAAAATTTCATTTCAGCACTCCGGATTTCCGCTTAACTTAATGCCATTGGCGCGCCGCGTGGGAACGTCCATCCGGAGTGCTGAAATGAGCGAAGCGAAATTTTAGCACCTGCTAAAATTTCATTTCAGCACTCCGGATTGCCCCTTAACTTAATGACATTGACGTTCTGCGTGGGAACGTCCATCCGGAGTGCTGAAATGAGCGAAGCGAAATTTTAGCACCTGCTAAAATTTCATTTCAGCACTCCGGATACGGACGCACAGCGTCCGGACTGCATTCCCACGCAGAGCGTGGGAACGAGAGCAATTCAGCGACAGGTGGACACGCTGCGCTTTGTCCACCCTACTTTATAAAAAAATTCAGTCTGTCACGCGAAGGCTCTGCCCCTGCAAATCAGACTTATCCGCTTTTTTTTTGTCCTCCGGCAGGGGATTTGCTCCCAATTCCGCTAACCGTTTTGCCGAGAGCTGTCCGAACTGCATATCTGCAAATTTTCCTCCTTCAAGATACGCGGCGCGGGCTTTTGGCAAATCTCCGAGCCGTTCATGAGACAAACCGATATGATAGTAACTTTCGGGAACCAATTTATGCGCGGGATAACGCTCAATCAACTGAGTGTAGTATTTGATCGTATTCGGATAATCCTGCTTCTTGAAGTAAATCAGCGCAAGACATGCAGATGCCTGCGCCGCGCCCTCAAACTGCTGATAACGCTCTGCAATCTGCTCAAACAGCGGCTTTGCCTCATCTATGCGGTCCTGATTGAAAAGATGAATGGCTTTTCCCATCATGCTCTGAATGCTCTCCTCGTTTATCTCAGGACTCGGCGATGCAGGCTCGTCAAGCGCATGATGCTCGCGCAGACGGTCTTTTGAGTAATTTGTCCACACAGAATGAGGATATTTCTCGGTGATAGCCCGCAATTGCTCAATGCCTTTCTGCGTCTGTCTCATCTGGAGATAGGAAACGCCGATGTGATACAGCGCCTCCGGTGTCCGGCTGCCGTCGGGATGCTGCCTCACCATTTCCTCAAATGCCTTGATTGCCTCCGTATGATTGTTCTCAAGATAATAGCAGACCGCGATAAAGTAGTAGGCATCGGCAGCCAGCCCGGACATGGGATTGACTTCTTTCAGAATCCTGTGAAATCCCTCCCTTGCTTCGGCAAAACGCTTCGCATCTTTCAGTTTCACGGATTCATTAAACCAGCGGTTCGGGTCGTTTGCATAAATACGGTAACTTGCTATTGTGACAAATAAAAATGCGGCTGCCAGCGAGCAAAGCATGATATTGCGCCGTGTTTTCGGATCCGGATTCCACTTCAGACGCGGTTCGAGCGATTCCGGAATATTGAAACGCTTTGCGATGAGCGACCACGGGCTTTGTCTCTTTTGCTCATTTTTATCCCCGAAAGGCAGCGGTATATTGAGCAGCAGAATGAGTATTCCCAGCGCGGTCAGCATCATGCCGAGACGATCCGGCAGCCCGGTGCCGTAGTAAAGCCGCACATTCTCCTGATTCGGAAAAATCAGCATAAACGCAGGCGAAATCAGATACACTTTATCCGCGCCCTCCACCCGCCAATTCGGATGATAAGAGACTTTGACCAACAGCGGCTTGTTGATCCAGTTGGTTTTTATCAGAATTTCATCATTGCGGATGGTCTCTTCGACTCGGCAGGAAGCCGTGTCAATTTGATTTTTCCGGGAAAGTGCTTTCACTTTTTCCATATCATCCGCAAGGATTTTAAAACGCTCTGAATCTGCGGTATCAGGTGCATCAGAATTTTCAGAAAAGACAAGATGCTGATCCGCAAGTTCGTCACGGATAAACCATCGGTAAGCATCAGTTTTCCAATCTGCTGTGTGATAAAGCATCGGCTCATATTTCAGGGGAACTACATAACGACCGTCATGACTTATCAGTTCCCATATCTCATATTCGGCAATGCTTTTCTTGAAGCGGTAATTTTTTCCGGCTTCCTGCGCCCTGCGAATATCGGCTTTTGCGCCCGGACTTCGGAGAATGATTTCCCGAACATTGAACAGTTCCAAATGCTTTTCCGCCCGTTCAAAATTCATATCCGTGCAGGTGTATTGCCGGAAAGGACAGGATATTTCTTTGGAGATTTCGGACTGAAGATAAAAAATAAAAGGAGAACTCAGGGACGCCTGCATGTAAAGCCCTTCCAGCGTGGCTCTGCCGGAAAAGAGGGGCAGCGATTCAAAGGCTCTTGTGGTGCCGAATGCGTTGTGTTCGGAGGAATGTTCGTAAATGACTCGCGGATCCTGAAAATTGCCGCTGACGGCTCTGTTGATTTCCCGATAAGTATGCCACACGCTTTTGGCTTCAAATCCTTCGTAGTTCCACTTTGCCCAGCCGGACGCGTAGCCGACTTGATGATTTGTCCATGCAAATGTCGCGCCTGTGAGCAAAAGCAGGAAAAGCCAGGATAGTCCCCATCGCTTCAAAGCCGCGCCGACCCAGCCCAAGCCCATCGCGGCAAGCAGACATGCCATCAACTGTCCGCAGGGAACATACCGAATATCCACAACGCCGAGCTTGGGCGCCGCCACGAACATCACGACTGCAACCAGAATGCCGAACCAGAGATAGAAGATAAGGGAATTTTCACTCCCGTCTTTTGTCTTTTGTCTCCTGTTCCGCCAGTTGAGGAATAATAAACCGCAGGTGCTGACAAGTGCAAGAATGATGACCGGAAGCAGGATTTCGGGAAGCACTTCTTTGATGGAATTGATCACCCATGCGATGTGATAGGCGGTGTTGTATTTTAAAAAAAAGATGAGCGGAACTAACCAGAATGCAAGGAAAAAGAATCCAAGCGCATACATTTTGAGGAGATAAACCGCCCGGCGGACAAATCCCGTCGGCGTGATGAGGAAAAAAAGAGACATGGCTTCTGCAAAGAGCAATGTGTATCCGTGACTGAAACCCACGAGAAAGACTAAAAAGGCATTCCGAATGATGAAGCGGGTTTCCGTGCATCCCCGGTAAAGGCTTCCGAGAAAAATCAGCGAGAGCGAAAGACTCAGGCTGTAAGTAAATTCTCCGGCAAGGGTGCTGGGAATATTGCCGCCCCACATGGAATTGGCGGTGTTGAAGAGAAACGGCAGCGTCAATGCCGCGCCGATTGCCGGTCCCGGAAAAGGACAGCGGAAGGAACGCAGCATGGAATAGGCGGAAACCGGCAGGAGAAATGTCCCGAGCAATGTCATCCATTTGAACGCCACCTGAAGAGAGATAAAGATATTCAGAAAGCACATCATCAGAAAGGGCAGCGGAAAATAAAATTGCAGAATGGGAAAACCTGCGTAGTTTCCGGGGGTCCAGCCGCCGATTTTCCAGCGGGGCAGCAGTTCGTGGCGGAGATAATCCGCCGTGTAGTAATGCGATGCCGTATCCCCGCCGGTGGTCGTGGTCTGTGTGAGCAGATATTGCGGACTCAGATGAGACAAAATAAAAACCTCAATCGCCAGAATCACGAGAATATCAAAGAGAAGCTCCGAGATATTTTTTCCCTGCAACCTGCCCCCTGCAACCTGCCCCCTGCCTCCTGCCACCTGCCCCCTGCGCCTTTCCCAGATATTCAGGAATGTTGCCGCCACACATCCTATAATGAAAAACGCGATCACAAAAGGCGAGTTATAGCGGAGCGGGAAAGAAGCGATTTCCGCTTCCGCCGCATCTTTTACCGGAACAGAAGTGCTTGAATACGCAAGATAATGACTTCCCTCCTGTTCACAGGACGCGGTGAAAAAAACGGTGTATCGGCTGCCCGCAAGCCCGGTGCGGTTTTTGATGTGAAACTCGGCTTGACCTTTTCCGTCTTTCAACACAACTTTCTGTGTTTGCTCCGAAACTTCCAGATCGTCAGGAATATGACAAATGATCGTCGCCGGAGAAGCGAGAAGTGAGGAGTGAGAAGTGAGAAGTTCGACCCGGACGGGCGATTCTGAGGACGCGTTCTCATCATAGCTGATGTTCAGCTTCAAATCGGATTTGGGCGCGGCAGGCGTGCGGACCACCGCCATGGCCACGGTTGAAAAAGAATTTCCGTTGGGATCACGGTAAGTTATTCTGGCAAAAATCGGAAATTCTCCCTTTGCCTCCGGGGGGAGTTCAAACTTGCATATCGCTGATTTTGTATCGCTTTTTGCCCGAGCCGGCGGAATTTCTTTTCCCACGGAAATGATCTGTTCCTGATCGAACAGCTTTGCCTGAACCGAGACATCTGACGCGGCGTCTGTTCCTCTGTTGGTGAGCCGAAATTCCGATTCCACCTGAATGCCGGAAACGCGGGTCGTGTTTTCGATCACCAGCGTGATTTCTCCCGCGTGCAGGGCGGCAGACAAAAGAAAAAATATAAGACTGACAAAATTAAAAATGACGACCAATCTGTGTAATCCGCGTAATCTGAATAATCTGTGACCAATCATTGTTTCAGACTCCTTGCCCATAGTTGGAATAATTTGAAATAGCGGTAAAATCCTTCGTGGAACAGATTGAATTTGCTTTTGCGCCAGTCGCTGCAAGTGACCGGAATTTCATCAATCTTTTTGCCTGCTTTCCGCAACTGAAACAGCAGTTCCTGTGTGTAGAAGGTATGGCGGTCAATGTGATCTGCAAAAGGCAGAACAGCTTGGGTCCGATAGGCTTTTGCGCCGATGGAATAATCCCGGTAAGGCATTTGAAGGAGCAGATTGGTACACGCGATAAAAAGCTCGCTGGCAAGCACGCGCACAAAGGGACGCTTCTGATTGCCGGTCTGTTTTGATCCCACGGCAGCATCATGTTTTTCAAGCGATGCCGCGGCCCGGGGAATGAAATTCAGGTCTGTGGAAAGATCGGCGTCCAAACAGAGGAGGAATGAGTATTTGGCACGCTTCAACGCTTGGGAAAAAGCAAGTCCGGGACCGCGCGGCGCAATGTGAAAAAACTGAATCTGAGAATAGGTCTGCTCCAATTTTTTTCCGATTTCCGGAGTCCGGTCTGTGGAGCCGTTGCTTCCGAGCAGAATTTCAAAAGGAAGGGGCATAGATTTCAGATATTCCAATAAGATCAGGATATTTTTTTCAAGAACCGCTTCTTCATTGTAAAGCGGAATAAAAACCGTTAAACCGTCGCTCATTTTTCGGGTCATGTTCAGGGAGGTCTCCTTGATTTTTTTATCAGGATTATAAGGAATTAAAGATTTTCAGGATGAAGATCAGACTCAATTCTGAGCATCTTTTTCAGAGTTTATATCATTAAAATGTCCATAAGACAAGAAAGATAATGCTGAAGAATGACCGTGTTTGTTTTGCCACGCCTGTTTTTTTCTGCCACGAATGGACACGAATTTTATCACGAATGAAAAACACGAATGAATCATAAACGCTTTCGTGGCATTTTGATTAAATTCGTATTATTTCTTAAAAAAAATTCGTGGTTTTTATTCGTGAAAAATTCGTGTATATTCGTGGCGAAAAATCCCCCTTCATCCCCCTTTAAGAAAGGGGGAAATTCTTTAGCCTGCTGTCTTCTTCTCTGCGCCGCTGTCTTTCTGCAAGGTCTTCAATTTCCGGCAGATGCCGTCCATGTTCGTTTCCAGTTCCCTGTTCTTTATGGTCAAGCCATCCACTTTCCGACTCAGGCTTTTGACCTCGTATTCAAGATGCGAGAGGATACGCTCATCTGCGATGCTCAATTCCCAAAGCTTTTCCTTTTTGGCTTTTTCGATTTTTGCGCCCAGCTTGTCCATGGAGCGGTCAGAAATAGCCAAAGGAAACGGCGGTTTGTCCGGCGCAAATTCCAGCGATGATGTGTTCGGCGAATCAATCTGCGCTTTTTTTTCATCAGGACTCAGTTTGAACTCAACCGGCATGTCTGCGGGAACTTTGAACTTGCCCAAGTCCGAGAGATTATAGACCGACATTTTCTGAACGGGCTGTGCGGTAAACACTCCTTCTTTCAAATAGGAATAAATATCTGTCCGCCAAAAGGCTCTGATGTCGTATTCGCCTTTGGGAAGGAGCATTCTGACGTTGAGGAGCAGATTGCTTTCGGGCATCCAGAGCGGAATCAGCCAGTTGCGTTTCCGCTGTCCCTCTTCGGTTTCATAGAGCCGGAGACCGACCACGCCGGTTTTGGTGCGGTCAACAAAGGAGACCTGCCCGCTGGCGTCCCGTTTGCGGTTCACGTAAAAGCCAATCGCAATGACAATGAACAAAAGTATCAGCGATGTCATGGTTGACTTGGGGTGAAACAGCAGCATGTTGATGAGCATTTTGATTTTGTCGAGCAAAAATTCCATAAAATTACCTCCTGTGTTGTGTGATGGTTGAGCAATTGTCCGAACCCTGATTAAAGGATTAAGGGATTTTCATGATTTCTGTCTCACCTGTTCATGCAGGCTCGCCAAGCCTGAAAGGTCTGACACAAATCATGAAAATCCTTTAATCAGGTGAATCAGGGTTCAGACTTTTTCCATTTATCCAGATACCTTTTTGAAGTTTTTGTATGCGGGTGTTCGGGACCCAGAGCAGAAAGCCAATTTTGATATGCCTCCTGCTCCAACTGAATTGCCTCCTCATCTTTTCCCATGTCTTTGAGTACCGTGGCAAGGTTGTGTTTTGTTCCGGCAAGCGTAGGATGTCCCGGCTCATAAATCTTTATTTCTGATTCAAGTACTTCCCGCAGGAGCATTTCAACCGCTTCATACTTCCCCAAATCCCCAAGCACCGCCGCAAGGTTTGACTTTGTAACCGCAAGCGTAGGATGTCCCGGCTCATAAATCTTTATTTCTGATTCAAGCACTTCCCGCAGGAGCAATTCAGCCGCTTCATACTTCCCCAAATCCTTCAGCACCGTCGCAAGGTTTGACTGATAAATGGCAATCTGCGGATGTCCGGCGTCATAGCTCTTTTTTGCAGATTCGACCACTTCCCGCAGGAGCAATTCAGCCGCTTCATACTTCCCCAAATCCCCAAGCACCGCCGCAAGGTTTGACTTTGTAACCGCAAGCGTAGGATGTCCCGGCTCATAAATCTTTATTTCTGATTCAAGCACTTCCCGCAGGAGCAATTCAGCCGCCTCATACTTCCCCAAATCCCCAAGCACCGTCGCAAGGTTTGACTTTGTAACCGCAAGTCTCGGATGTCCCGGCTCATAAATCTTTATTTCTGATTCAAGCACTTCCCGCAAGAGCAATTCAGCCGCCTCATACTTCCCCAAATCCCCAAGCACCAGCGCAAGGTTCGACTGCGTGATAGCAACAGTCGGATGTCCTTTTCCGAAACTCTTCAAGTCCGATTCAAAGGCTTCCCGCAGGAGCAATTCAGCCGCTTCATACTTCCCCAAAGCCTGAAACACCATCGCAAGGTTGGGCTGCGTGATTGCAACGGTCGGATGTCCTTTTCCGAAACTCTTCAAGTCCGATTCAAGGGCTTCCCGCATGAGCATTTCAGCCGCTTCATATTTCCCCAAAGACTGAAGCACCGTCGCAAGGTTTGACTGAACTACGGCAACATTCGGATGGTCTGCGCCGAGATTCTTTTTAAATGATTCGACAACTTCCCGCAGGAGCAATTCAGCCGCTTCATACTTCCCCAAATCCTTCAGCACCGTCGCAAGGTTTGACTGAATCTCGGCGATTTTTTTATGTCCCGGTTCATAATGCTTTTCGGCAATCTCCAAAGCCAGCTTTCCGTAAGTTTCAGACGAGCGATAAAAGCCTTTGTTCCGGTAATGCCACAAAAAATAATCTGCAATGTCTGCTTTCTGCGGTGCTTCTGTGAATTCGGAACCGAGCAGAATATCCGCATGAGGCAGGATTTTATCCAATTCCCGGTATGCGGCTGTGTCTTTGTCATCTTCAACCCGGCTCATTTCCGCCAAAACAGCTTTGACTACACTCTGAAAAGTTTCCTCATCCTTCTGAATGCTCATTCTCACAAACCCGGCAATCAGGCGATGTATAAAGGGATCGCTTTCTTTATCGAAATTCAGCAGCGAGAGATTATCCAATTCGCTGACTGCCTCATTCAGCGGGTCTTCCAGCGGATCATCTTCTGCTACATTCAGAATCTTTCTGAGCAATCGCACCGGAACCGGCGTGGGCGCAAGAAAAGCCATGACCTGCATTACTTTTTTTGCAAAATCCGAAGCCAGATCATAACTCATCTGAATCGTTGCAGAAACTTCTTTGCTGTGTCCGGTGGGCAGTTCGTCCGCATATTTTTTGGCAAATATGTCCAATGCCGCAATCTCTCCTTTTGCCCGAATTGCCTGCAAAAGCTTCTTGATGCTCATGTCTTTTCGGACATTCAGATAATTTCTCGCCAATTCCAAAGCCAGCGGAAGCCTGCCCAATGCCTCAACGAGCGGTTTTGCCGCTTCGCCGAATTGTCTTTCTCCCGAATCTATCAGAGCGATTGCCTCTTCCGGAGAGAGAATTTCAAGACAGATGCGGGAGTAATTCGTCAAATCCCTGCGCCGTGTAGTTACCAGCACATAAATTGCTCCGCCGGGCGGCAGCCGGGGCTGAAGTGCTTCGTTTTCAGGAAAATTGTCCATCACGATCAGCACCTGTCCGAGACTGCTCATTTTGTTCCATAATTCAATGAGTTGACGTTTTTCTTCGAGCCGGGCGTCAACCTCGATTTTCGCATCTTGGCAGAGCCTGAGAATCATTTCGGGAATGCCCTGTTCCGCATTGACCCAGAACACGCCGCCGGGGTAGCACAGCCCGAAGCGGTGGACATACTCAACCGCAAGCTGGGTTTTGCCGAGTCCGCCCATGCCTGTCACCAAGCCGACATTTCCCTGACCCGGTTTTCCTTCGATGACGGCGGTCTGTTTCTGTTTCAGCAGAAAATGCAGTTCCCACATATCCGTAATCCTGCCCGTGAAATACGGGACCGGGCGGAAGGGCATTCCGTTGCGTTTCGGGAGCTTGCAGGTCGGGGGCAGTTTCTCGCATTTTTCGGACATGCAGGGGTAAGCCGGTTCG
>DZCT01000343.1 GCA_022736535.1 Desulfatirhabdium butyrativorans
CCGGAAAACATTCGTGTGCTTCGGTTCGTGAGAAATTTCTGTTCATTCGTGGCTGCAATTTTCGCCACGAATGAACACGGATTTCTCACGAATTTGAAAAACACGAATGAATCTTAAAAAAATATCCGTGCTGATTCGCTCAATTTACTTCCGGAAAACATTCGTGTGCTTCGGTTCGTGAGAAATTTCTGTTCATTCGTGGCTGAAATATGCGATACGGTCTGCATTCGAGCCGGATTCAGAAATAACTGTCTGTTACCATAACATAAAATTTATTATAAGGGGGCGATTTTCAATAAGAAAAACTCCCCCTTTCCTGTCGGTCGCTGACAGTATATCTTCGGCTATCGTGCGGAATTTGACAGCGGAATCCGCTTGTCAGCTTCGCCTTTTCTGCGGCGGATAACGAAATTGACAGGTTTCGCCTGCTTATGTCTTTCTTTGCTCCGGGACAGATCGCTGTCTTCAAACATTTCACGAAGTTTTGCTTCCAGTTCTTTTACTTTTCCTTCTTCCATTTGTTCCTCTCGTTTTTAATATGTTGGAAATAAAAACAAAAACATTCCTTATTTATGCGAATTAAGAGTTAAAAAACAATACGATAAATTCAAAGTGTCAGAAAATACAATTTTCGGATGATTCTTCATAACATTTTGTTTTTATTATATATAAAAAATTCAACTCTTAATTGGCATTATTTATCCGCTCCCCCGCATACGGAAATCCGAAATCCGCAGGGGAGATTTTTTTCAAATTGTTATATAATCATAAAATACTAAAATCATTATAAAATCCGTATGAATTAAGCGATGGTGAGTCATAAAGCAGATGAATTTGTTCGGAAATAATGTTGTCTCTCTCGGCAGGATTTTATTCACTTTAAAAAAAAACCTGTTCATGCGTCTGCAAGTGCTTTTCCGGCTTGATATGCTTCATTCAGATATTCGGGGTGTTTCAGAATATCTCCCTCAAAATCCAGTCCCCGGTATAAAAGCGATTTCCACAGTTCCGTGTCTAAAACATCAAAAAAATATCTGACGCTCAGAAGGGTGCCGTCAAAAAGTTTTTTTCCTTTTGTAGCCCCGACGGATATAAAAAGTCCCTTCCGTTTTGCCTGCTGCTGACCCGCAAAGGGAGTTTTGTCAATCCAATATTTCTTCACCCATAAGGATTGGCATCGGTCCATCAGGATTTTGGTGTGTGCGCTGACCGTGTAGAAAAAAATAGGAGAAGCAAGGATAACGGCGTCGGACGCGGCTATCATATCGCAGACCTTGTGAAAATCGTCTTTGATGACGCAGCGCCCGCTTTCTTTGCATCCGTAAATTTCAAGACAGGGGGAAATTTTCAGATCCCGAAGCACAATCTCTTCCACCTGTGCGCCAGCGTCGCGTGCGCCCTGCACCGCGTGTTTTAATAAAGCGGCAGTGTTGCCCTTCCGTCTCGGGCTTCCGTAAATAGCTGAAATACAAGTCATTTTTATATCAATTTCTCAAAATATGGGGATTCGGACAGGTATCAGACATTTTCGGAAATAAGCGGCATATCTTCCGCAGGGGCGCAAAGACGGCCGAGCCGCCGAAAACTGAAACAGAGCGGTGCATTTCTGTCTTTGTTCCTTTGCGCTCTCCGCGTGCTTTGCGGGAGCTTTTTTTATTTCCGATAAAGTCTATTGTACAGATCATATAAAACGGATAAATTCGCTTGTGATCACCTTGTATAATTCTTCTCCGATACTGATGCCGATGTCAATAAACTGGGGACCGTATTTTTTTCCGGTACGCGTGCGGAATGAATCTCTGATTTTTGCAAGTCCCTGCATTGCTTTCGGATAAAACGCGACAAACTCTGACAGGGGCGTTTGGGAAAAACACACCATATCCCATACCGTGCCGGTAAAATTGTCGGGACCCCAGCGGAATTTATCCGCATCATAAAGGCAGTCAGAGACAAGAAGTCCCTCCGGAGTCCTGATTTCCAGGGGCGTTTTGAATGCTTCATGGTTTTTTATTGCCTGAGAGATGTTTTGTGCCTCATCGGGAGAAAAGGGGTATTTTTTGAGTAAATCTATAGCGTATTCACCGCCTTTTTCGGCGTGATTTTTTTCTTTGCGCTTGATGTCATGGAGGAGTCCGGCGCACTGGGCAATAATAACATTGCGGTTTGCAAACGCGTCGCTGTAGCCGGCTGCTTTGCCTTCAATGAGCATCAGCGCGCCGGCATCCCGCGTCACTTTCACCGCATGTTCCAGACCATGCCCGAAATCATTTTCCAGCTTTTCTGCCACAAACGCATACAATCGGGCAATAATCGGATCGGTTTCAAAAATTTTCTCGGACAAACGGACATCCCGGGAAAAATCTTTAAAAAAATCGGGGGTCGGAAAGCGGACAGCAATCTGACATGCCCGCTTTCTGATGTCCGCATAACAGCTTAAATTCTGATGTGGGGAACCTGCTTCCAAAGGCATGTAAGCCCGTTATCCTTCATTCAGAGAAAAGGGATTTCCGCACACTTTCCACCTGCCCTCTTCCAATACCACGTCAAAAATTTCATCCACTTCAACAGCGGGTCTGCCGGTGAAAAAAGACTGCAAGGGCGGTTTGCGCTCACAGACCAAACGGATTTTGGCTTTGGTGTAACCCGTTTTTTCAACGGTATAAGTTTTCAGGTCATAGAGTTTTTCTTTCATATAATACATGCCGTAGCCCAGCGATTCGGCTTTCTGATGAGCATTGTAAACATAGCGGTCCACCGTGTTCACATCATCGGCAGTCTGGGATTCATTGCAAAGACGGGCTGTCAGTGTGTTTTTGTCAAACTGGTAATAGGCTTTTGCAAATTCGGCTACAGCTTTGTTCGGCGTGTCCATGCTGTCGGCAAAACCGAACACGACCTGTAGAAACACTCCCAGCAGAACTGTCAGTGTTATCGTTATGATTTTGTTGCTTTCTTCCTGTTTCATTCCTTTTTTCTCCTTTCTTTTTCCAGAATATTTTTTTATTTAAAAATTCAAAATATTAATGACAGAATTAAACGGCAAAAAAAAAGCAGGGTGAAACCGGGCTTTTTTTGTGCGCCTGAATGCACTATGAATATTATGACTGACGTAATATGTCAAGCAGAATATCAGGTCATAAACATAATTTTAATCAGCGGCGGTTTTTTTCATCAGATTTTATGATATTTTATTAAGCTTTTTTTCCCACAGAGGTTTTTAAAACTCTGTGATCTCTGTGGGAAAAATGTTTCCCGCAGAGGACACAGAGAAAAAATGACCACAGAGGACACAGAGATTTTTTTTTAAACTCTGTGGTCTCTGTGTATTCTCTGTGATCTCTGTGGGAAAAATGTTTTTACAGCATTTTTTCTGCGGTCTTTCAGAGAATACTTTCAACAGAGATTCGGTATAAGTGTAGCGGATGATCTGCCCCGGTCGCTTACGCTTCCGGCTCTGTTGCTGCTGCGGCAATTCTGCACCCGCCGAAAACGCCCCGTTTCCCTCAATACGAATTATAAATCAGATGAATACCGACCAGCGTGAGAATGAAAATAAAAATTTCTTTTAACAGTCTTTCGTTGATGCGTTTCGTGATTCTCGGACCGATCTGTCCGCCGATGATAACGCCCGGCACGGCATACAGCACGATAGAAAAATTTGCCGTTCCGCCTGTGAGAAGATGAACTGTCGCTCCGATGACGCAAGTGCCGAAGGTAATGAAAATGCACGTACCGATGGCAATGCTCATCCGCAAAGACAGTTTGCTCCGCATGATCGGTATGAGCCATTCGCTCATGCTGACGCTCAACATGCCGCTCATCACTGACGCCAGCACAACCGCCCACGAATAGCGGTAAGCGGTTCTGATGTCCGCCCTCGGATTTCCCATGTCGTCATACTTCTGATTGGAGGAAACAAAGAGAAATGCCGTCATCATCACAATCAGACCGAGTATCACCTCGATATGGGCGGCTTCAATCTTTTTTGCGATGTGCGCGCCTGCGGTAATTCCCGGCACGGCAATGACAAGCAGAAACAGTCCAAGTCTGTGGTCCACGCTTTTCTGCCGGAAAAATGCAATCGCGCCCGAACCCATTCCGGCTGCCTGAATCAGCAGCGATGTCAGCACCGCGACTTCGGGACGCAGTTTCATCACAATCAGGAAAAAAGGCATCCAGAAAATGCCGCCGCCCAGCCCGATGGAAGAGACCACCGTGGCAATCAGAATGCCTACGGGAAAGGCTGTCCAGCTTTCACTCATCATCTGATTTGTCCACAGCGTAAAAGTTAAAATATTCAATCACTTCACTCAGGGTTTCCAGTTCTCTTCTCAGATAAGTGATCTCCTCTGCGACTTTTTTGATGTCTTCAGGATTCGGAGCTTCTTTCTCCAAAATGAACGCTGTTTTTTCGACAAACGCATCGCCTGTGGAGCATAAGTTCTTGGAAAGCAGGATAATTTCCTGAAGATTGCTCGACATTTCGTTGATGACATTTCCGAGTTCGGACAACTCATTATTGGAGTGAATCGTTACGGTATGACTCAAATCTCCTTCGGATATTTGCTTTGAAATTTCAATGATATGCTGCAAAGGTCCGGTGATGTTTTTGATAAACATGGTCAGCACGATAATCATGACGCATAAGATGATGAAAATCATCAGAACCGCTTTGCTTCTCAGCTTGTCAATGGGAGCGAACACGGCGTCGCGCCCCATTTCCTGTTTTGAATATTTCTCAAAATTGGAGAGCAATTCCTCTTTTAAAGATTTCTCATGCGTCTCGACCACAAATTCAATGCCGACCAGCAAAGAAGCAAAACAGATCAGCAGAAAGTAAACAATCATGGTGCGCTGAAGGCTGTATTTGGCATCTGATTTCATTGTTTATTTTACGATTTTGACCATCTCTTTGAACTTCGGTCCCTCCGCGGCTTTCAGGAGTTCAAACAATGCCATTTCCACGCCGGTCCATTTTCCGCCCGCGTCCCGGATTCGCTCTATACCGAGCTGGCGGTTTTCGGGCGTTCTGGATGAAACGCAGTCCGTCAAGACCTGAACTTCGTATCCCTGCGCGAGCAGGTCTATGGAAGTCTGGTAAATGCAGATATGCGATTCGATGCCCGCAATCAGCACTTGCCTGCGGTTTGCGGCTTTCAAAGCCTGAACAAACTGCTCGTTTCCGCAGCAACTGAAAGTAGATTTGCTGATGGGTTTCACATTCTGAGGCATGACTTCGGCGATTTCCGGCAGCGTGGGACCGAGGTTCTGAGGAATCTGCTCCATCCATATCATGGGAATTTCCAGAATTTTTGAACCCTTGATGATTCTGCGAAGGCTTTCAAACAGCGCCTCTTTCTGATACATCAGTTGCGCCAGTTTTCCCTGAACATCTACGATCATCAACATAGTGTTTTCTGCGTTAAGCATGAGTAATTCCCTCCTCGTTAGTTGTTACGCTAAAATTTCATTTTAGCACTCCGGAGTCTGCCCTCCGGAGTGCTGAAATGAGCGAAGCGAATTTTAGCAGGTGTTTAATATTCATGTGCTAATACGGATTCGCTTTCAAAATCCCTGTTTTTCCGGAGTGCGAAAATAGAGC
>DZCT01000344.1 GCA_022736535.1 Desulfatirhabdium butyrativorans
CCATATCCGTAAAAACGATTTTTCCTGCCACGCCGGCAACAGAAGAATCCGAACTGAAAATTCAGGATTTTCTTATGAGCGGGCAGTTCTGATTTTTTTTACAATATTTATGACCTGTTCTTGAGAGATTCCTCAAAAGTTTTACCCGGAGGTATAAAAAATGTTTCTTTATCTGAATCTGATTCTGGTGGGCATCGCAGGGCTTTCGCTTTCGGCATACCTGACATATTATGTCCCCGATCCGAAAATAGCCTTTCTGTCGTCTGCCCTTTCCTATATTCTTTCTTTAATGGTCACGTTTATGCTGACGAAAAAAGAAGTGAAAAAAGAATGCGACGAGGTAGCCGAGTGTCTGAAAGAGGAGTATCAGACCAAGATACGCAAGATCAAAAGAGAACATGATACGACCACTCTTGAGAAAACCATTCGGGACGGGACACAGACGCTGATTAAAAACGCTCTGGATTATTTTAAAATTGAGAATATCAAAAATGAAATGGGAAATTCCGCCGCGATGCAGAATTTGCAGTTGGACAAATACGGTCAGATCATCGAACTGCTGGCGGATTTCTCTCTGATTCTTCCGGATCGTAAGGAAAATCAGGAAATTGTTCAGCAGGAAATCATTCATCAGATTGAAATCTACACCATGGATGAAAGAAGATTTTCGGAATTTCTGCAAAGAATCATGGAAAAATATTTAGTGACGGTCAATAAAAAAATACGGGAAAAGGGCGGTCTGCATACGGTAAGAGCCACGAAAATATGTCCGAGATGCGCGGAACATATTATGCTCAAAGCCAGAGTCTGCAAGCACTGCGGACATGAGTTTGAATTTGTCTCAAACACCGGCGAATTGGACTGGCTCCGAAAAGGGCAGTCACTGTACCGTTCCGGCAATTTTCAGGAAGCGGTCAGCCTTTTTACCAATGCTATTGATATCAATCCGAGGTCTGCAAGAGCCTATTACAATCGCGGCATCACCTATGAAAAACTCGGCAATCAGGCAAGAACCGTCAGCGACCTGACCACCGCCGCCCAGTTAGGTCATAAAAAAGCGCAGGAAGCGTTGAAGATGTTAAGCAGCATGATGGATACTCAGGAATGGAAGTGGGAGTGAAAAAAATCAGTTTTTTTAGACTTCATATCAGAGTATTAACTTTAGGAGTTACGCAGTTGAAATTATCCTTTTTTATTTAACCGCAAAGGACGCGAAGGAAAGCGCAGAGTCCGCAAAGATATATTTCAGAACTTTGCGTACTTTGCGTTCTCCTCGGCGTACTTTGCGTTTAAATAAAAGCGGTTCATTTTTCCGATGCGGAAATTCCGACTGCGTAAATCCTAAACTTTTTAATATAAAAAAATTGAATATGCGGGGGCATTATGATAAAAACATCTGTTCAAAATATGTTGCCGGCTGCCGATAATTGCAAACGTGACAAGCCGCTGAATTAAAATAGCTTTAAAACGAAAGGAAAGGCGAAATGGAAGACTGCATTTTTTGCAAGATCATCAAAGGGAAGATACCCTGTTTCAAGGTTTATGAAGATGACCGGGTGCTGTCATTCGCGGACATCAATCCCATTTCTCAGGGACATACGCTGATTATTCCCAAAAGACATGCGGAAAATATCTGGGAAGTGACGGCTGAGGAAATTGCCGCGATTCACACGGCGTCCAAAAAGATTGCCCATGCCATGAAGGAGGCTTTGAAGCCCGACGGCATTGCCTTTCTTCAATTGAACGGCAGGGGCGTGAATCAGTTGGTCATGCACTATCATCTGCATCTGATTCCGCGTGCGGCAGGCGGTCCCGAAATTCCCATGACCAATTGGGAACTCAAGCCCGGCGATATGAAAGTCATTCAGGAAACAGCACAGAAAATTTCTGCGGCTGTAAAATAAATGCTGTCAACAGACAAAGAAGTGCTGAAGGACTGAGGACTCAGCCCTCAGCACTTCTATTTCTCACTTTTCACTCCCATACCACGGATACCTCAGCGCCACCCATTTTCTGAGCATAAAATCAACGACAAACGCCAAAAACGTAATCCACAGCACATACACGATAATCATGTCCATCGAGAGATAACGCCGCACGAGAAAAATGCGGTATCCCAGACCGTTTTCCGCCGCAATCGCCTCAGAGGCAATCAGAAACAGCCAGCCCGCGCCGAGAGAAAGCCTCACCGTTTCAATGAGGCGGGGCAGAATCTGCGGGCAGACCACACGATATACAACCCCCGGCTGCGACGCCCCGAGCGTCAGAGCTTTGACAATGGTTTCCCGCGGGATTTTTGTCACCGCCAAATAGATGTCACGGGTAATCATCGGAAATGTGCCGAGAAAAATCAGTGTCACCTTGCCGAGTTCGTCCACGCCGAAGGTAATGAACAGGATGGGCAGAATCGCAAGAGGCGGAATATTGGCGATAAAGGTGACGAAGCTCAGAGACAGCGACTGTATTCCCGGCAGAAGCCCCATGTTCAAGCCCAGAACAAAGCCGACGCAGGCTGCCAGCGAGATGCCGATGCCGATGCGTTTCAGGCTGGCGTATGTGTCGTTCCAGAGGAGATATTCACCTGTGCGTTTGTCTTTTGTGAATGCCGCTGTTTTCAGGGCAAGCCCCATCTTGGAGAGCGTGGGCAGCAGTTTGTCACGGGGATTTTCCCGGTGCCGGATGTCCGCAGCCAGGAGATAGACGCCGATGAGAATCACAAACGGCAGCATCGAAAGAAACATGCGGAATCTTTTCGGCGGCGCCGCGTGAAGACCGAAAAAACGGGGATTCTTGTTTTTCATGCCGGTTTCCTTTTTGGGCAGTCATGCAGTAGCAGCGATTTGTTTTATAATCATATTGTTATGATAATAGACGCTCCGCGTCCGGCGGTCCCGTTTCTCGTTCCCACGCTCTGCGTCCCCGTTCCGGAGTGCTAAAATGAAATTTTAGCATTTCTCGTTTCTCGTTCCCACGCTCCGCGTGGGAATGCAGCCCGGACGCTCCGCGTCCGCGTTCCGGAGTGCCGAAATGAAATTTTGGCATAGTGCTAAAATTTCGCTACGCTCATTTCAGCACTCCGGAAGACGTTCCCACGCGGAGCGTGGGAACGAGAATCGCGACTGCGTAACTCCTATTCATATCGCATTTCTTTTTAAAATACACATTAGCAAAATCAGAAGAACAAATCAATTCTCATTCCGAGCGCGGCGAATATAAATAATTTCCCGCAGAGATCACAGAGAATTTCCCCACAGAGATCACAGAGTTTTTTTAAATCCTCTGTGTCCTCTGTGGTTTTTTTAAACTCTGTGTCCTCTGTGGGAAACCTTTTTTCCCACAGAGATCACAGAGAATTTCCCCACAGAGATCACAGAGTTTTTTTAAATCCTCTGTGTCCTCTGTGGTTTTTTTAAACTCTGTGTCCTCTGTGGGAAACCTTTTTTCCCACAGAGATCACAGAAATTCCGAAACAAAGACAGGCTTGAAATATTTTCTTCCAATTGATATAAAATAATATATGAAAATTCGATTTTCAATATCCCTGAAACTTCTTGTGTTTATTCTGCCGCTCGTTTGTGCGCCGATTGCGGCTGTAGGATATTTTTCCGTGCGCGCATCCGCCGAGCGGGTGGACCGTCTTGTGAGCCGTGAGCAGATGGTTCAGGCAAAAGCAACCGCCAATCAGATCAATGACATATTTTATTACTGCCGCATGGACCTGAACACCATCGCCAGCCTGCCGGTACTGGAAGAATATCAGCTCGCGAGGGCTTTCCGGCTGAATGCCGAAGCAGAGTTTAATTATGAAAATGCGGTCCGTCTGTTTTCGGATTTTATCGGCAGAACGCCTTATTATTTTCAAATCCGCTACATGGACGAACAGGGCATGGAACTGATAAAAGTTCGGAAAAACAGGGAAGTCGGTAAATTCTCAAATCAGAGCGATCAGAAATTTTTCACTGAGGCACGCAGTCTCGGCGCCGGCGGCATTTACATTTCCGGCATTGTTCAGCCCGACTTTCGGGAAGGATTTGTTATTCACTGGGCAAAAGCCATTTTCAGCGGTCAGGGGGAATGTATCGGCGTCATCGTCATTGATCTGGATTATCAGAAAATATTTGAAATTGTAAGAAATATCCGTATCGGAGAACAGGGATATGCTTTTCTCGCGGATCAGCAGGGCAGAAATATCGCTCATCCCCGTTTTGAGCCTTACACGCATGATTTGAACACCTACCCGGATCCGAGCCTGAAAGAACTGATACTGGAAATGATGTCCGGCATCAGCGACAGGAAATTCTATATCTTTGAGAAGAAAAACAGAGTGGCGGCTTTTGCGCCGATTCCTGTCATGGGCTGGTCTTTGGCCGTGACAATTCCCGTTGAGGAATTCAGAAAAGAGGCGAGAGCCATTCAGACACGGGTGATCCAAGTCGTTGCACTGACATTGATATTTACCGTGATCTGCGTCAGTCTTATCTCTTATTATCTCCTGAAGCCGGTACGCAGTCTTGTCAAAGCCACCCACCGCATTGCCGGGGGAAATCTGACGCAGGAAATACCGGTGCGGACCCGGGACGAACTGGGAGAACTGACCCGCTCCTTTAACCGGATGACGCAGAATCTCTCCCGCATACAGAACGAATTAGTGCGCTCGGAAAAGCTTGTCGCGCTGGGCAGGCTTTCGGCAGGGGTTGCCCATGAAATCAGAAATCCCCTGAACGCCATGAAAGGCGCGGTGGTTTACATGCAGCGCCGGCGCTCCGACGATCCGCTCATCACCGAATATTTACAACTGATGATGGAAGAAATTGACCGGCTGAACGAATTTGTGACCGACTTTCTTTATTTTGCCCGGCAGTCATCGCCGAAACCCGTGCCTGCCGATCTCAACAAATTGCTGCTTTCCGCTCAGAATCTTTTTGAAAAACAGGCTGAAGAAAAGCATATTTCTTTTCGCAACCGCCTTGCAGACGATCTTCCCATGACAGAGGTTGATCCCCATCAGATTCAGCAGGTTCTGGTCAATATCATCATCAATGCCGTTGACGCCATGCCCGGGGGCGGAGAAATCATTTTTTCGACCCTGCTTGTAAAAAACAAAAAAGACGCGACAGTATCCGAGCGGATCAGGCTTAGGATTGAAGATAAAGGCATCGGCATTCCGCAGGAACTGATGCAGAATATCTTCGATCCTTTTTTCACCACAAAAGAAACCGGAACCGGTCTCGGACTTCCGCTGAGTCTGGGCATCATGGAAAATCACGGCGGAACCGTCAGCATTTCAAGCAAAGAGGGCATCGGCACTGCGGTCATCATTGAATGGCCTTTAATCCCTCAACATTCGGGGTAGGGTGGGCAGCTTGCTGCCCACCTTACAATACCTACGGAAAGAGATTATATCGGGAGAATATGACTTTGAAAGCAAAAAAAATATTGCTGGTTGACGACCGCATCAACAGCCTGAAGGTGCCGACAGCCATTCTGAGCGATGAGGGCTATCAAGTGCTGAAAGCTGCTGACGGGACAGAAGCTTTGAAAATATATCAAGATCAGGACGATATTGACGTTGTGCTTTCAGACCTGAAGATGC
>DZCT01000345.1 GCA_022736535.1 Desulfatirhabdium butyrativorans
CCCGGCTGTGCATGACCGGGCTTAAACTGTGGGACACCGGATCGCCGAACACGCCGTAAAGCTCGGTGCAGGCATCTGTTATCATATTTTTATCTCTCGCAGAGGTGTTTTGGTTTCTCGCAAAGAACGCAGAGAACGCAAAGAAAAGCTTTTTTATAAAAATCCTTTGCGGACTTTGCGCCTTTGCGAGAAACTAAAAATCTCTCGCAGAGAACCCAGAGGACGCAAAGAAAAAATTATAAAAAAAACAATCAGTTCTGAATTTCTATCTTCTCTTTTCCTTTGCAAACTTTGCGCCTTTGCGAGAAATTTTATGTGATCTTATCAATCCTCAATCTTCAGCCCGGGATAAGACCCCAGAATTTTTAAGTAAAGACAGGTATCTCTCATCTTTTCCACCGCCGCTTTCACTTCAGCATTTTCAATATGCCCTTCAATATCCGAAAAGAAGAAATAACTCCAGTTTTTATGCCGGGTGGGGCGGGATTCCAATTTGACCATGTTGACGCGGGTTTCTGCCATCGGTTTCAGCACCTTATACAATGCGCCCGGAATGTGCGAGGTCACAAACATGAGAGAAGTTTTGTCATTTCCGGTGGGACGCACATCATCCGTGCCGATAATCAGAAAGCGGGTCGTATTTCTTGCCACGTCCTCGATTCGAGACGCGAGCGCCGCCAACTGATACATGGCTGAGGCTTCACTGCTGGCAATGGCTGCCGCGCCGTTTTCTTCTGAAACCTTCTGCGCCGCGTGCGAGGCGCTGCCGCATTCTTTAAATTCCGCATCCGGAAGATATTTT
Source organism: Desulfatirhabdium butyrativorans (assembly GCA_022736535.1). Taxonomy (GTDB): domain Bacteria; phylum Desulfobacterota; class Desulfobacteria; order Desulfobacterales; family JAIFKL01; genus JAIFKL01. The sequence continues at coordinate 803 of DZCT01000345.1, forward strand.
TCCACCCATTTCCGGCACTGGGCAAAGGCATGGGGATGAGAATAGATGATATGAATGTCTTTTAACGCGCCGCCTTTTGCCAGCAGATCGTAGGAAATAGTCTGATATTTCTCGCCGCAAATCTTCAGATTTGATTCAAAAAGCAAATCCAGCGTATCATTGACCGAACCGTCAATGGAATTTTCAACCGGCACCACGCCGTAATGACATGAGCCTTTTTCCACTTCGTTGAACACGTCCCGGATGCTCTGTTGCGAGACAAACGTAACCGTGCGCCCGAAATAGTTCATTGCGGCAATGTGAGTAAAAGTTGACTCGGGCCCCAGATACGCGACCCGGTGCGCTTTCTGAATTTCACGGGAGGCTGCCATGATTTGCTTAAACACCTGATGCAGCGCGTTTTTGCTGATGGGTCCCCGATTTAAACCGGCAGCCTGCTCCAGAACGCGGTATTCACGCGCGCTGTCCAAAATCTGCGCGCCTTTTTTGGCTTTCGCGCTGCCGATTTCCAATGCTAATTTCAGGCGTTCATTGATGAGATAAACTAATTTCTCATCAATCTCGTCAATGCCTTTCCGACATTCACTGATGCGAGCCTCAGAGTCGTCCGCGCCTTTCCACTCAGGTTTGTCTTCTGATGATGTCACCATAATTCCCTATTTTTCTGTTATGGTTTCGGCGATTTTATGTCCGAAATGCCTGCCGCTTTCCTCAAAAGCCACCAGCACTTTGTCTCCCTGTTTCAGGCTGACAACGGACACGGCTTTTCCTTCGGGATCGGTCAGACGGATGGTTTCCGCATTTTGCAGAATGGTTGTAATCTGCTTTTCGCCGTACCGCGCGGTCACAATCATCAGCGGGCGTTTTTCCACTTTGACTCGTCCCACGATGGCGGTTGTCGTGTTGCCCTGATAATCAACCAGCAGCACCGAATCGCCCGCTGCAAGCTCCGAAAGATAGCGGGTTTTTCCGCCCGGAACACGGGTGTAGGCATGAACGGGACCCGCGTTGACCCGGAAAGGTCTGGGCGCGACATAAGGATTTGAAATGCTTTCCGAATGCACGAGAAACAAGGCGCTGCTGCTGTTTCCCACCAGCATTCCCTCGCCGGCTTTCATCGTGGTGCAGGTATCAACACATACCCGGTCGCCCATTCCCACTGCCCGGATTTCCAGAATCTCGGCGATTTCAAGCGGGGTTTTGTCTTCTTTGGCGCGAAGCGCGGCAAGTGCTTTTTTCAGTTCCCCCGGACTCGAAGGATGAAAAAGAATATGCTTCACGCCTTTTTCCAGAATGCCGAAAGCCGTTTGCGCTTCTTCCAGACTGCTGACCTGAGCGATCACATTGGCGCCGCGGGCAATGAGATTTTCCATGGGAATGATGCTCCAGTCATTGCATTGAAGAATGCACTGCTTTTCCTGTGCAAGCCGGACGATTTTTTCCTCATCATTCGTGCTTTCAATCGCAAAGAAAACAACATCTTCGCCGAATTTCAAATCGCCGTCTTCGGAAATGGTTTCTATTCTGCCGAGTTCCTTGACTTTTTCGGAACATCCCGGGGGAACCATGATGCCGTCCGCGCCGCCTTCCAGCGCGGTCGTCACCATGTCTTTATTGTAAGGCTCTATTTTTACCCATATTTTTCGCATAGTTTTATTCCTTGTATTATAAATTCGAAAAATCCCCCCTTGAGGGGGCAAGGGGGGTGTGCGGCGGGGTTCAGGGTGCGAGGTAAGAGGTGCGGGGTCGGAGGGAAAACCCCGAACCTCTTACCTCGAACCTCTCACCCCGGAAAAAACATCCCCCCTGCCCCCCTTCAAAGGGGGATTTTCCGGCGCAGGCATCGTCGTTTATGCCAAAAATTTTAATGCCTTGTCAACGCTACAATCTTCATGCACAATGCTTGAAATCGCCTGAACCATCGCTTTCGGGTCTCTGTGCTGAAAAATATTGCGTCCGATGGAAGCGCCCGCGCCGCCCGCGTCCATGGCGCCTCTGACCATCTCCAGAATTTCCCTGTCCGACTCCATTTTCGGTCCTCCGGCAATCACCACCGGCACATTGCATCCTTCCGTAACCTCCCGGAAAGACTCGGCAGAGCCGGTGTAGGAAACTTTCACGATGTCCGCTCCCATTTCATTGCCGACACGCGCCGCGTGCTTCACTACTTTGACATCATATTCGTCTTTGATTTTTTCGCCTCTGGGATACATCATGGCAAGGAGGGGCATTCCCCATGTGCGGGCGTCATAAACGACTTTGCCGAAATCATGTAGCATTTCCCTTTCCTGACCGTTTCCGAGATTCACATGAATGGACACCGCGTCCGCGCCGAGCTTGACGGCTTCCTCAACCGAGCAGACAAGGGTTTTGGCGTTGGGATACATGGAAAGACTTGTAGAAGCGGAAAGATGAATAATCAAACCGATGTCGCTCCCCCCTCTGCGATGTCCTTCTTCCACAAGACCTTTGTGTTCCACGATGGCGTTGGCGCCGCCTTCCGCCACCATCTGTATGGTTTTTTTCATGTCTATGATACCGGCGATGGGACCCACCGAAATGCCGTGATCCATAGGTACAATGACCGTTTTACCCGTGTTTCTGTTGATGATACGCTCTGTCCGAATTTTTTTGCCTATAATCGTCATGTTACACACTCTCCTTGCTTTTTTTAAGTAAATGAGGGATCAAAGACTTTTCCTTAATATCCTGATAAATTATGTCATTCTGACCTGATAAATTATGTCATTCTGACCTGATAAATTATGTCATTCTGACCTGATAAATTATGTCATTCTGAGCGGAGCGAAGAATCCCGCGTTATAAAAAGAGATTCTTCGCTTCGCTCAGAATGACAGTTTGGGCAGAATGACAGTTTGGGGAAAAACACCCCGACCTCTCAAGAAATATAAAGCAAAAAAGCCGTGAAGCTTTCTTCAGGCGTCACGGCTTTATTTTTTTTAAATGAAAAAAGCCGTGAGCGTTAAGGTCTGCCCACGGCTTTTATGCTTTATCTGATTTTGCTTACATCTCAGCGCACAGCAGGCAGACCTCCCCTAAAGTAATAATACCAAAAGTAAAATCTGCCGGTAAAATTTTGTGCCACTGAATAAATCCTTTTTTTAAAATTTCTGAAAAACCGAATTTAAAAGTAACCTTTATATTATCGGAGGGATGATGTCAAGCATTTTTTTTACCCTGATTGTGACCCTGATTAAAGGATTAAAGGATTTTCATGATTGCGGTTCAGCCCGCAGTTTCCCGTAAAACGGGTTTCAAACATGTTTTATATCGAATCTCTGTTGAAAATATATTCTCACAGACCGCAGAAAAAATACTGTAAAAAAAATATTTCCCACAGAGATCACAGAGAAGACACAGAGATCACAGAGTTTTTTTTAAAATTCTCTGTGATCTCTGCGGTTTTTTCACGCTCTGTGATCTCTCTGGGAAACCCCCTCCGGGAAAAATATCATATAAAATCAAAAGAGATTCGGTGTTACTGCCGCTCCGGAGTGCATCATTTTTTACTTTATGAAATGTCAGAAGTTCGGGAGATTTGACAGAAATCCTGCCCAATCCTTTAATCCTTTAATCACGGTCAAAGACAATGCCCGCATATCCCACAAAACTGTCTGACGGATGCTTGTCATAACTGCTTGCGTAAGCGGTCATTTCCGCTTTTTCCGCGCCGAGCTGTTTGGCAGCAGCAACTGCCCCGGCAGCAGCGCCGGCGCAGCAGGCATTGTGATTTTTCAACGCTTCCCTGATAACTTCCGAGGCGTCCATCGCCAGCATGGCGTCAATCACTTTTCTGTCATTTTCCTTACGCACCCAGTCAACAGGCGCAGCTCCGCCGCTGCCTTTGGGGGTGAAACCGTAATTCACGCCGTAATGCGTCAGGTCTGTGGAACCGATGACCTTGATGCGGAGTCCCCGGCCGAGGGCAATTTCGACAACAGCCTTTGCGATGTCAAGGGATTTTTCATCCGGCGGCAGTCCGAGAGGCAGAATTTTTACATCTTTAAAAAAATACTTGATGAAAGGCAGTTGAAGTTCTATGGTATTGTCCTGAGTGAAATGTCTCGGCGTTTCAATATTAAATTGAAATTTCTGCGTAAGTTCGCCCGCGATGCCTTCTTCAATTTCAAGCTCTCCGAAAGGCGTTTCCCACGCGCCTGTCGTCATAATATGACCGGCTGAACCCGGGCGAAGGTGCATTCCGAAAATGGCAACAACATCCGGCGATTGTTCTGCCGAAAGTGTATGAATCACATTGCAGGCAATGCTGCCTGAGAAATACCATCCCGCATGAGGCACGATTCCGCCGACGAAATTTCTTTTGGAAATCGCTTTGGCTTCATCAAGAAAATAGCGGATTTCTTTTTCACAGTCCTTTGCATTTGCCGGATACCAGCTTCCTGCAAAAACGGCTTTCCTTGTATCCATCGTCAACTCCTTTTTTTAAATATGGGTTACGCAGTTGGAAATCACTTTGCCGGATTCATGCTTTTCTTTTATCAAAAAACGGGTTACAGCTTAACTGCGTAATTTCTATTTTTATACAATAATATCATTGTGTCAAATCCTTTATAAAAAATAAGAGAAATGACGGCTATTTTTATGCTTGACACAGACTGAATTTGAATGTTAAAAATGCCGAAAATTGAGAAGGTACACTGAAAATAGTGTGTGTTTTCTGAATTTGTCGGACAGCAGGCGGTATGAATTTTGCTTTCTATAATGTCATATAGAAAGTTGCCGATATTCAACAGAGCATAT
>DZCT01000346.1 GCA_022736535.1 Desulfatirhabdium butyrativorans
CGGGTTCCTCGCCTTCAGTGCGGGTCATAATCTTGCGTCCCAGTCCGTCATAAAAAGAACGGGAATGCAGAAATCCGTCACCCGCGCTGCTGTCCCGCTGCCGGGTTTCCACCCAGTTGATGCGTCTCCCTCCTTGGATCTCATGGGCAAGCACATAGTCATATTCCACCGTGTGTCCCGCATCCGGCGGTTTGATGATATGAACCAGCCGTCCGAAGGTATCATAGCCATAGCTCGTGGTATGGCTGTTGAAATCGGTGGAGGATGTCATCACGCCCAGACCGAAATCATAACTTGCGAGAACCGTGAGCGTCGTATCGCCGGTATGGATGATCTCCTGAACCGGAAAAGTGTGATATTCGCTGTCATAGACGATTTCACGCTTATGCCCGGGTGACTGTCCGTACAACGCGTCATAGACAGCGATCACATTTCCGTAAGTGTCGTAATCGTTTCGCACGGTAACTGCATAATGGGTCTCCTCAATCCAATCTTCTGTTTTTGTGAGATTCCCTTTGCTCACCTGTCCGAACGGAAGATTGTCGAAATAACTCCGCTGATGGCTTGCGATTGCGCCGGTTTCATCTGTTACAGTGCTTTCCACCACTTTATCCAGAATCCAGGCACTCTGCCCGGACGGATAAGCAGCGGTGTAAACTGTCTCCGTAATCCTTTCATCATTCCATCCCGCATCGGTCCGCCCGTTTTCATATTGCCGGGTCATGTTGCCGAAATCATCATATCCGAATTCCCATTTCAGGGTGACAGGCGCGCCGTTTCCTTTTTCCAGAACGGTTTGAATTTTTTTCTCCTGAAACGGAAAGGTCACATCTCGCAAATCGCCGTTTGCGCCGTCAGACAGCTTTCGGGTTTGCCATGTATAGGTCTCCTGATAAAATTCCTGCCCGGATATGTTTTGAACAGACAAATTGAGCGGCTTGCCCTTGAGCGCGTCATTTTCCATGCCTGTATCGAATTGATAGGCCATCAGCAGATCCGGAATGGTATTATCTCCGATCTCCTGCTTTTCCGCTTGTGCAAAGCCCCGAAATTCCTTTTCTTCGCCATCGTAGAAGCCGTCGTGATAGACAATGGAAGTTTGATAAAGGCTGCCCCGTCCGTCAGCCACATCAAAGCCTGACAGCACAGTAACGGGAGTAGGAACACCTGCGATCCATTCCTTTCCGGCCGCTCTGTCCCGAATCAGTTCCTGCGTGGTGTCGCTGTAATGAAAGAAGATGGTTTTGCCGATGCCGTTAGTCACGGTCTTGAGCAGATAGGGCTTTTCATTCGGGCAGAGTTCGAGATATTGCCATATCTTATCAGGATTTCCGTCCGCATCTTCAGGATAGTTCCATAAAAAATCGGCGGTGCCGTTTCCGTTCATGTCCGCAGGCTGCACACTGGTATTGTCTAACCGCACCGGAACATTGCTGATTTCAAAAGGCCCGTCAAATCCTCGGCTGTCCCGGTTGAGCCAGTAGTGGATTTTATCCGCATAATCCGGGGCATACACGATGTCGCTCAGTCCATCGCCATTGATATCCATGAGCATCAGCTTTTCCCAGTTGGCTTTCACGGACGGAATCAGCCCGGAATCCGGAGAATTTGTCATATTTTGGGGCGCATCCCAGTTTCCCCTGCCCATGGAAGGCCAATATGTGCAGACTCCGTCTTTCAGAAGAACGATGTCCTGAAGCCTGTCGCCGTTCATATCTGCCAGTTTCATGCCGGGTTCTGTGTCAAAGGTCATGCCCAGCCCGGGTTTCTCCAGCACAAGTTCATATTCTTTTCCCTTGTTATTGATGAAATAGGAATAAGCATCCGGACCGTTGCAGTACATCACATCAATGTGCTTGTCATTGTCTATGTCAATCAGGCGAACAGCCTCGTTTTCAAAATCAAATGGAAAATTGCTTTTGTCTGCAAAGGTTTCTGCATCTCCCCACCGGCCGTTACCCAGATTGGGCCATAGGAAATAGGTGTCAGAGGATCGCCGTGAAATGAAATCGGTTTTGCCGTCCCCTGTGATGTCGGCAAGGGACGCGCCGCGATTGCCCAGCGCATCTCCGGGACTGTCGGACATCTTCGCCCATTGGCCCCAGTGGTGTGTTCCATCGGATCCCATGCCCATATTCAGATAAACTTCATGTGCTCCTGACTTTGCGATCAGAAGGTCCGGCAGACCATCCGCGTTCATGTCGTTCAGAGCCGCGTCCGCATCGTTTGCCATTCGGATACCCGGCGGAGATTCTCCTGAGTTTGGGCCTTTTATTGCGATGACTTTTGCCGCTGACGAATCAAATCGGGTGTAGCTAAATTCCGCCGGAGGAAGTGATGTACGGCCGTCATCACCCACCAGTGTCACGCTTTTGAGCAGGCTCAGGTATGTATCATCGAAGTATGCAAAATCGTATCGCCGGATAAGCCGGTCTTTGGTTTTCATGGATACGGATTTGCATCGGAAAGCGGTTTTCAGGCGAAAGGTGGGGCGGTAATCCGCCAGGTCATCGGGGCGGGATTCGTATTCAAAACTTATTTTGTGGTTGTTATAGGCAATTTCGGAGAGATATTGTTGGGGGCTGCTGTCCAATTTACGATATTTGAACAAAATTGTATTGCCGTTGGTGTCCTGTATTTCCTGAAGCAGCCAGCAGAAGATTTTCGTGCCGCTTTTAATTTGGCTGCCTTCATCCGGGCCATAAACATATTTCATTCCCGAGGGATTTGTCGCAATCCAGCCCTGGCCGCTCTTTTCATACCGCACAAACGCGCCTTCGTTTTCATGCCGGAAAACACCGCCCCCTATCGGCACAAGTTCTTCTCCGCCGCTTTCAATAAACGTATCAGCATCATTGTATCGCGGCAGCCCCTTGTCAGTCTGCCGCTGGATATACGGAACAGACAGGGACCATCCGGGACCGAATACGCCGTTGGGATTTCCCCCGTTATACCGCAGACTGAAATCCGGCTGAAATCCGGCCCGACCGGGCGGAAGCTTTAAGATAATCGCGTAGGTCGTTGTTCCGGAATTAAGCTGCGGTTCAAAAGATTCGCCCAAGCCCTCAACAGAACCGGGACCGGAGGGCAGGGAAATCACATTAGGTTTGACACCGGATTTGTCAACGCCGGCGTAGGAAAGGTTTGCGAAAACCAGTAGCAGTGCGATAACGTAAAATTTTATGATTGAGCTTGCAGTTCTCATAGTTCACCGATTAAAGCGGATTTAACTGTCTGATAGCGTTTGTTTTCCCCATCAGTGCGCCGATCTCCTTTGTCAGCCGGTTTTGATGCCTCGGCCAGCACTTCCGGGTCCGCGTCAATAAGGCCTGATACTTTTTATACACTCAATTTCTGTCAGCCACTTATTGAAAATCGGACAATGCTTTCTTATTTTCAACAAGCCAATCTCCTTGGCAACGGAAATTCCCGTGGATGTTTTTTTGAATCGTTTTGAAAGATGTTCCAGCCTTTTGGACGGTGCTGTCTGCGGTGAGTCGTCAATATCTTCGGGACTGCGGCAAACTGAAAGGATTTTGTCAATTTCCGACGGATTTACCCGGAGATGAGCCGCGAGTATCTGGGGGTCACTGAAGAGCATGGCTTCAAATTCATGCATGGCAATATAAGGAATAAAACGCCTGTCGGAACCGTGATCGCCGAAGAATCTGTTCACCTCCTCTTTTGTTGCGTTATTCACCGTTTCCGCTTTTCCGTCTGATGTGGCCTGCTTTTCAGCCTCTGTCATGCCGGGCCAGTCTTTCCTGATCCCGTAGTAATCCACAAAAAAGCGTCAGATAACTGTCATGCCGCTGTTTCAGGTGCAGTCCGATGTCGTTTCTGACACGGGCGAATCTGACATCACCGCCTTTCTGTCCCGGTTTGGAAATGATGATCGGCGTAATATAAATTCTTTTTTCGGCCAGATACGGACTCATGATGTCCTGTATGAAGATTTTCTCGGTCAGACCCTACGCAAGGGCAACGATTTCAGCGTAATCATTCATAGACTGGCCCTCCGGAAATCACGTTCTTGCTCCAGAGCTCACCCACCGAATAAGATTCAAGCCAGATGTCAAAGTCTTTCTCATCAAGTCTCTCAAAGGTTGAAGCACCGTCTTTCCGGATGACAACAATCACATCCTCCAGACTGAAATGATCGATCAGAGCGGGAGACTGGGTGGCAACAATCACCTGCGTCCGCCGGGAGGCATTCTGAATCAGTTCCGCGAGTATGGGGATGGCGGACGGATGCAGGCCCAGTTCCGGCTCGTCAATGATGATTGCTGACGGCGGTTCCGGCTGAAGCAGTGCTGTCGCGAGGCAGATAAACCGGACGGATCCGTCGGAAAAATGATATGGCTGCATGGGATAATCCGAGCCGTTCTGGTGCCAGGAAAGACTGACTTTCCGCTTTTCTCCGAATTCGGTCACATCCAGGATGAAGTCATCAAAAAAAGGGATGACCAGACGCACCGAACACAGGATTTCATGATAGGCATCCGCATCATTTTTTTTCAACCGCAGCAGATAAGGTGCAATGTTGGATGCATCGGAACGCAGAAATCTGTTGTCCTGAATGATCTCATAGTGACGCATGCCCGCAGTGGGGCCGGTATCATGGAAATGATATATCTGCCATGATGAAATCGCTTCATAAACCAATTTGCAATATTCGCTGTCCGCCGAATTACTTTTTGCCTCTTTTGCCAGCAATGATTTTCCGTCAGGGCTGTTGCCCAGTTCCTGCCAGCCATGTTCGTAATAAAGGGCTTCATTTGTGAGCAGACAGTTTTCCGATGGTCCCGGTCTGAGACAAAAACGGTAACCGCTGACCCCGAATCGTGTTTCAAATTCCTGCCGCAACGTCACTTTGCGGCCGTTGAAAAGAAAGTCGCTGATACCGCCTCCGGAGTGAATGTATTCACTGAGACTGCCTTCAGTGATTTTCCGCAGCATACGAAAGAATTCAATCAGGTTGCTTTTGCCGGCTCCGTTGCCGCCGATAAAGATGTTCAGTCTTTTCAGTTCAAAGTCTTTCAACTCGCGAACAGACTTGAATCCTTTTACTGTTAAGTGACTAAGAAAGTTACTCATTATATTTGCCGCCGAGTTCTGCATAAATTTTTGTGAAAGCCTCGGTTTGGAAACGAATGAGAGGGCAGCAGGCCGCAGTATGAATCGTCTTGCCCCCTCTCGTCACACCCACTGTATCCGGGGCAATGCCGCTGTGGTGTTTACTTTCCTTTTGATTGTTATTTCCACATAAACACCCGGATAAAACCAGTGCCGTCACCCCAATCCCAGTGACCATCTACACCATAAGCTGACATAGATGTAGCACCGGTTGAGATTCTATAAGATATAGTTGTAATTCTCTGAAGCCAAGACCCATACCCAACACCACTAGATACAGTACCAGCGTGGATGCTATCCATCATATACATATCACTCCCATTTTCATCACTGGCTCCCCAAACTATCGCCAAGCGGGGCAATGTGCCCAAGCCATGCTCTTTGTCATAGTTTTTACTTTTTTCGGCATAACACCAGCCGCTGTC
>DZCT01000347.1 GCA_022736535.1 Desulfatirhabdium butyrativorans
TAATTTCTGGAAATATATTCAATGGCTTTCCGACAAGCTGAAAGCAAGCGGCGCGGTCTGTCTGATGGGAATGACGCTTCTGACCTGCGCGGATGTTATCGGCAGGGCTTTGGGACATCCGATTCCCGGAGCAATAGAGATTGTCGGCTTCTTTGCCACGCTGACAGCGGCAACGGCTTTGCCCTATACCCATAAAATGAAAGCGCATATCGGCGTGGAAGTCTTTATGCAGATGCTTTCCCGGCGAACACAGATCATCACCGAAATATTCACGGAAATATTAAGCTTTGCCTTTTTCGGTATTGCCACATGGCGAATGGCGGTTCACGCTCGCACCATACAGAAATCAGGCGAAGTTTCCATGGATCTGGAATTTCCCGAATATATCATCATCTATTTTATTTCATTCTGCTTTTTTGTATTTTTTCTGCTGCTGCTTCAAAGCATTATTCAAAATATTATGAAATTGAGAGGGCGCAAATGAATCCTACCCTGATCGGTATTATCGGTCTTCTCGTAATGCTGGCAGTTTTTATGACCGGGATGCCTGTGGCTTATGTGATGGCGATTGTCGGCTATGTGGGCTTTTCCTTCCTGACATCGGGGTCAAGCGGTTTAAGCCTTATTTCCGCCAATATTTATGAAGCTTTTTCCTCTTACGGGCTGACCACCATTCCGCTGTTCATTCTCATGGGACAGTTTGCATTTAACAGCGGGATCGGGCGGAGGCTTTATGACACCGCGTACAAATATTTCGGAAACATTCGGGGCGGGCTGGCAATGGCAACCATCGCGGCATGTACGGCATTCGGCGCGGTCTGCGGCTCCAGCCCGGCAACGGCTGCCACCATGTCAACCGTGGGACTGCCGGAAATGCGGCGATACAGATATGCAGATGCTCTGGCAACCGGCTGCGTGGCTTCGGGCGGCGGACTGGGAATGGTCATGCCCCCCAGTGTGGTGATGATTGTTTACGGCGTGCTGACAGAACAGTCCATCGGCGCGCTCTTTGTCGCGGGCATTCTTCCCGCCATTCTGATTGCCCTGCTGTTCATCATCACGATTTATATCTGGTGCCGCATGGATCCGACTCAGGGACCTCCCGGACAAAAATTCACATGGGCTGAGAAGCTCAAATCATTGGTCGGCATGATTGACACGATGATTGTTTTTGTTCTGGTCATCGGCGGTATGTTCGTCGGGCTGTTTACGCCCACAGAAGCCGCGGGCGTGGGCGCATTCGGCGTGCTTGCCGTTTCTGTGATCCGCAAGCGGATGACATGGAAGGCATTTGTGGCATCTCTGGAAGAAACGCTCAGAACTTCCTGCATGGTGATGATGCTGATAGCGGGCGCAATCATCTTCGGCAAATTTCTTGCCATTACCCGGATACCGTTCAACATTGCCAGTTGGGTCGGCGGTTTTGATTTGCCGCCTTTTCTGATTATGACAGCCATTGTCATTGTTTACATCATCGGCGGCTGCGTGATGGACGCGCTGGCATTGGTCATGCTCACCATCCCTATTTTTTATCCGGTGGTGATGAATCTGGGGTATGATCCGATATGGTTCGGTCTGGTGATTGTTCTGGTCACGCAGATCGGCGTCATCACGCCGCCGGTGGGCATCAATGTGTATGTGGTTTACGGCGTGGCGCAGGGCGTTGTGGGGAAAATTCCGCTGGAAACCATTTTTAAAGGCGTTTTTCCGTTTCTGATAGCCATCATTGCAGGCATTATTATCATAACGATATTCCCGCAGATCGTGCTTTATTTGCCGAACCTGATGTATTATTAACTGTAGGGACACGCCCGCGGCGTGTCCTCAGTAAAGCAGCCCGGCTAAAAACAGATCAATCCGCTTTGAAGCGATTTGAAAAATCGCTTTACAATTCCGCACAGGCATTGTCATTATCACCATATTCCCCCAGATCGTGCTACAAATATTCCGCCCCTGCGGGGCTTTTTGCTGACGTAGCAGCCGATCCGATTGGATTTGACGCAGAGACCACACGCCGTTAGCTGCCTCTCCGCTTTGCGCTCTTTGCGTCTTTGCGAGAAACAAAAATAAATCCGACATCCGGAAAAATTCTTCTTGATAAAAGGTTTGATATTATTTTATATTGGGGGCAATAAAAAAACATTTAAAAAGAAAGGACGGGGAAAATGGAAAAGAAACAGTTTGTTATGAAGCTTGCCCTGATTCTGGCAATGCTGATGTTCTGCCGGACAGATGCCTTTGCCGTCATGAAAGGCGACATTGACAATTCCGGGGGAATTGATCTGCGGGATGTCGTATTAGCGATTCAGGTTTGTGCGGGAATGACCGCAGCCGGCGTGAAAACGGAAGCCGATGTGAACGCCGACGGAAAAATCGGGCTGGCAGATACGCTGTTCGCCGCGCAGTTTGCGGCAGGAAAAATGAAACTCTGGTATAAAGATACTGACGGAGACCGTGTTTCTGACGGAACAAGTGTTTTTGCAGTTGAGCGGCCCGCTGCGTACTGGTATGAGGAAACAGAACTTTTCGGGATATACGGAGACCCGGATGACAGTGATTCCAATGTGTTTGGAGCAGTTGCTCCGGAAATCGCCATTGTCGAGTCATTTATTCAAAAATCCGGTGCGAACTGGGTTGCAGAGGTGAATCCGATTTCCCTTCTGCCGGACGAGCAAAGGGTAATGCTGTTGGGGGCGCTGTTGCCGGATGCCGAAGATGAGACACGGATCAAAAAATACTTTTCAAAGCGGCAACATCGCACATTGCCGTCTTCGTTTGACTGGCAGAACGGCAATTTTGTCACGCCCGTAAGAAATCAGGGAATCACCTGCGGTTCCTGCTGGGCATTTGCCGCAACTGCCGCACTTGAGTCTCAGGTTCTGAGAGCAGGCGGTTCTTCAGTTTCCGATCTGTCGGAACAGATTGTCCTGTCGTGCAGCGACGCGGGAACCTGCGCGGGCGGATATATTGACGATGCCTCCGACTTTCTCCGAAATATCGGAACAAATACCGAAACCTGCTACTCTTATAAAACTGCAAACGGAAATTGCGGCAATGCCTGTGCAGACTGGCAGAATAACGCTTCCCGCATTGACAGTTGGGATTATGTCTCATGGGGTGAAGCAGCTATCATATCTGAAATAAAAAATGCCATATACGAAAACGGACCCCTTGTATCCGTCCTTTATATTTATGAAGATTTCTTTTTTTACCGCTCAGGCGTCTATTCATACGCATGGGGAAAGCAGAAAGGCGGACATGCTGTTGTGATTACAGGCTGGGATGATGCAACTTCCTCGTTTACTGTAAAAAACAGTTGGGGAACATCATGGGGCGAATCAGGATATTTCAGAATCGCGTACAGCGAGCTTGCCGGAAGAACACAATTCGGAACATGGACAATCGCTTATCATTCGGGCAATTGCACTTACAGCATTTCGCCTGTAAGCAATTCATTTTCCTCAACTGCCGGAACAGGAAGTGTAAGCGTAACCGCACAAAGCGGATGCAACTGGACTGCTGACAGCAGTGCAACTTGGATAACCCTGATATCCGGGAGCAACGGCGGCGGAAGCGGAACAGTCAGTTATTCGGTTGCTTCAAATTCAGGCACGAGTTCCCGAACCGGAACCGTGACGATTGCGGGACAAACATTTACGGTTATACAAAGCGGGGTAACACCTACAACTACGACCGTCAAGCCTACGACAACAACACTTCCCACTACGACCACTACGGTTAAGCCGACGACAAGCACAACGACAAGCACCACCACAACGACCACAATTCCAAACGGGGACTATACCAATTCACTCGGCATGAGCTTCAGGCTGATACCCGCAGGCACATTCACGATGGGAAGCCCGGAGAATGAACCCGGATGGCTTTCTGATGAAACCCAACATCAGGTAACACTGACAAAATCCTTTTATATGCAGACTACAGAGGTTACACAGGGTCAGTGGAAAACGGTGACGGGAAGCAATCCCTCTCATTTTCTATCCTGCGGGGACAACTGCCCGGTTGAAAAGGTTTCATGGGATGATGTTCAGAGCTTTATTACCTCGTTGAACGGGAGAGGCGAAGGAACATACCGCCTGCCCACGGAAGCGGAATGGGAATATGCGGCGAGAGCAGGGACAAGCACGCCGTTTTACTTCGGTCAGTGCCTTTCAACCAATCAGGGGAATTATGACGGCAATTATCCTCTGACGGGATGTTCCAAGGGCGAATACAGAGAAGAGGTGATTCCGGTAGCAAGTCTTGAGGCGAATGCTTACGGACTGTATGACATGCACGGAAATGTATGGGAGTGGTGTCAGGACTGGTACGGCGCTTATCCTACAGGCTCTGTTACTGATCCTGGCGGTCCCGGTTCAGGCTCATACCGTGTCGTACGGGGCGGCAGCTGGGAAAATCTTGCCACCCGCTGTCGTTCGGCGGACCGGGGCTGGCTCTCGCCCGCCACCCGGGACCACGCCCTTGGCTTCCGTCTCGTCAGAACTCAGTAGGGTTTTTAGTTTTCGTCTGCAAGGATTGTGTATAAGCAGGGATAACAATGTTTGAACCCTGATTCACCTGATTAAAGGATTGGCATGATTTGTGTTCAGCCGACTCATCTACAAGGATTGTGTATAAGCAGGGATTACGGGTACGATCCGAAAATCCTTGCTTACACGCAATCCTTGCAGATTCACACGCTGTCGGAAATGCTTGACAGAAATCATGCAACTCATATAAAGGAATGATATTGAAACAGGAATTTTTGGAAAAAGCAAAAGAGAATCTGAATATCGCCCGGCTGAGTTTTGACAGGGAATGTTACAATGCCTGCGCCAACCGTGCGTATTTTGCTTCCTTTCAGGCAGCCGTTGCCGCACTTGCCCGTCACGGTATTCAGAGTGATAAAAATGAACACGCATGGGTTCAGTCGGAGTTCAATCTTCAACTGATTAAAAGAAAGAAGGTTTATCCTTCAAAATTAAGAACATATCTCTTAGATATGCAAGATATACGAAATAAAGCCGATTATTCTGAAAAAAATATCAGCAAAAGAATTGCCTGCAAACAGCTTTCATGGGCAACTGAAATGATAGAATTTATAGAAAAGGAGTAAAACAGATGAGAATAAATTCCAAACAGCAGGAACTCATACAGGGGCTGATAGAGGATTTGAACCGGCATTTTCCCGATGTTAAATTCGTTGATATTACCGAAAGCCCTGAAAACCCTGATGATTTGTGGATTAACGTAACTGAACCGGGGGATGATGACAGAGAAATAGAACTGATAGAATTTTTCGGTGAAAAATCAGCCGATATTTTAATGGATTACGGGTATCACATGCTGGTGATGCCGATAAGATAAGCCGGAACACTGTCCGAACCCTGATTAAAGGATTGGCAGGATTTGTGTTCAGCCCTCCCTGTATCTACAAGGATTGTGTTTAAGCAGGGATTACGGGATCGCCGGGCAATCCTTGCTTACACACAATCCTTGTAGATTTACACGCTGTCGGAAAGGCTTGACAGCAATCATGCCAATC
>DZCT01000348.1 GCA_022736535.1 Desulfatirhabdium butyrativorans
GATGATGTCTGCAAACCGGATGATGTCGGGGTTCGCAGGCTCACCCCGACCTACGGCATTGCTGCGCCCTTTGCGTACTTTGCGAGAGATAAAGTTTCTCGCAAAGTACGCAGAGATCGCAAAGAAAAAAAGAGAGCAGATTTGACAGCTTTTTAAGATTTATCTGACCTTTAAAATCTTTGCGCCCTTTGCGTCTTTGCGAGAAACATAATCAGACATGCAGTTTTCTAATATGATTACTTTTGTCCAAGTCACCCGAACATTGCAGCTTCCCGACCCCGTGAAAATCGAGCGCTACAGGCGCAGCCCTGATCTGGGTCCGAAGATTCTTTTTTTCAGCGG
The DNA here is from genome assembly GCA_022736535.1 of Desulfatirhabdium butyrativorans. GTDB lineage: Bacteria > Desulfobacterota > Desulfobacteria > Desulfobacterales > JAIFKL01 > JAIFKL01. The sequence goes on from DZCT01000348.1 coordinate 343, forward strand.
CGGCAGCGCGCTGAGAAAAACCAGTACGGAACTGACCGGCTACACCCATAATTCGATTCACATTATCACGCCCTTTGATTCGGGCGGCAGTTCGGCAAAACTCAGAGACGCGTTTGCCATGCCCGCGGTCGGCGATATCCGCAATCGGCTTCTGGCGCTGGCAGACCGAAGTCTCCACGGGAATCCTGAAATTTTCAGGCTCTTTGCCCATCGTTTTCCGAATAAAGGCAATCAGGATGAATTTGTCCGTGAACTGGAAAGCATGATTGCCGCAAAACATCCCCTGGTGGCAAATATTCCCGATCCCATGCGGAAAATCATCCGCCATCATCTGCATCTTTTTAAACACAATATGCCGGCTGATTTTGACTTGCACAAGGCAAGCATCGGAAATCTGATTCTGACCGGCGGCTATTTGGAAAATCATCACCATCTGGACCCGGTGATTTTCATCTTCTCCAAATTGGTGCAGGTTCGGGGCATGGTTCGGCCTGTGCTGAACAAAGACCTTCATCTGATTGCCGAAATGGAAAACGGAGAAATCATCGTGGGTCAGCACAATCTCACCGGCAAAGAGGTTTCGCCTATTTCTTCAAAGATAAAAAAGGTTTATCTCAGCAACGGGCGCAAATATCCCAAGCCGGCAAAAATTGTGATCCGAAAAAAGATGAATGACCTGATCCATGAAGCCGAACTGGTCTGTTATCCGATGGGCAGTTTTTATTCAAGTCTTATCGCCAACTTATTGCCGAAAGGCGTGGGAAGGGCGATCAGCCGGAATCCATGCCCCAAAGTGTTTATCCCGAACACGGGCGATGATCCCGAACAGTACGGTCTTGACTTGACAGATCAGATTCGGACCCTGATTTCATACGTCAGACAGGATGATCCGGAGCATATCTCGGAAAAAGGTGTGCTTGATTTTGTTATTCTTGACAGAAAAAATTTCAGGTACGCGGGGGAATTGGATGAAAATTTCATGCAGCAGGCAGGCATCCAAGTCATTGACTGCCCTCTGATAAGTCCGGAGACTTATCCCCACATTGATGAAAAACTGCTTGTCCCGGTACTGCTGTCTTTGGTTTAGATTTTCCGTGGGGCGGGCATGAGATGCGGATTATCCGGAGTGCTAAAATGAAATTTCAGCATTTTCAGCAATGTGCTAAAATTCGCTCCGCTCGTTTCAGCACTCCGGAAAGCTTAACATGAAATGCGGATTATCCGGAGTGCTGAAATGAAATTTTAGCATTTTCAGCAATGTGCTAAAATTCGCTCCGCTCGTTTCAGCACTCCGGCCCCGGACGCCGTCCGGAGTGCTGAAATGAAATTTTAGCATTTTCAGCAATGTGCTAAAATTCGCTCCGCTCGTTTCAGCACTCCGGAAAGCTTAACTTAACGGCATTGATGAAATGCCGCCCTGCAAGGGGCTTGAAAATATTCATGCCCATGTTGCATCTGCAAACCTATCGAGGAGGAATTTATGAGTAAATCGGATAAATCGGACAAAAAAGAAATTCATTTTGAAAAGGAAATGAAAACTGCGGAAGTTATCAGCTATCTGGAAGCCCTCATCAAAAGTCTGAAAGAGGGCAAGGTCGTTATCGAGCAGGGAGGGCAGTTTGTCAGCCTGACGCCGGGCGAGATAATAGACTTTGAGATGGAGGCGAGACAAAAGAGCGACAAAGAAAGGCTCTCCCTTGAATTCAACTGGTGCGGAAAGTCAATTGAAACGGAACCGGAAGCGTTGAAAATCTCTTCGGAAGAACCGGCTCCCGCTGTTTCCGAAAATGAGGAATAGAAAAAGCAGCCTGCGGTAACGATTTGACAACTTTTGTCATTTTATAAAAACAGGGTTGTCAAATCTCATATTTCATATCAGGGAGGAATATGAGCAAATCGGATAAAAAAGAAATCCATTTTGAAAGGGAAATGAGAACGGCGGAGGTCATCAATTATTTGGAGTTGGTTATCAAAAGTCTTAAAGAAGGCAAAATCGTCATCGAGCATGGAGATGTGGCTATCAGCCTGACACCCGCCGAGGTGATAGAAGTTGAAATCGAAGCAAAGCAAAAGAAACGGAAAGCGAAACTTTCCCTTGAAATCAGTTGGGCATTAGCAAATATGTAATCTCACGGCGGGGTCCCGACCCCGCGCTACCGGAGGAATGATGAGCAAATCGGATAAAAAAGAAATCAGCTTTGAGAAAACCATGAGAAATACAGAACTGATTTCCTATTTGGAGTCATTTATCAAAAGTTTGAAAAACGGCAAGATTGTGATTGAGCAGAGCGGAAAATTTGTATGTCTGACGCCTACCGATATGGTGGCGGTTGAGATGGAGGCAAAGCAGAAGAAAGGCAAGGAAAAACTCGCTCTTGAATTCAGTTGGAAACCGGAAATCAGAATATCTTCCAGCGAGCCGGTTTTTCAGTCTGATGATTATCAGCAAATGAGCTAAGTCTTTTTATTAAGGAGGAAATGATGGGCAAATCGGATAAAAAGTCGGATAAAAAGGAAATCAGCTTTGAAAAGACGATGAAAAAAACAGAGATGATTTCCTATCTTGAGGCGATTGTCAGAAGTTTGAAAGAGGGCAAGGTTGTCATTGAGCAGGGAGGGCAGTTTGTCAGCCTCACGCCCGGAGAAATGATAGCCGTTGAGATGGAAACAAAGCAGAAGAAAGACAAAGAAAAATTCTCTCTTGCTTTCAGTTGGAAAGCCGGACTGGTGATTGAGCCGGATGAGGAAAGCGTGAAAATTTCATCGGAAGAGCCGGCGCCTTGTTCTGACATTGAGGCTCATGCAGCCGATCCCTGTTCTGAAAAAGCGATAACGCATTCTTATGATGCAGAAAAGGCTGATTTTTAAATTTTAAAACAACATTCCGGCAAATCTTTGGCGCACAGCTTTCCACGGGATTATTGTTGCATCATATTCCGTGAAGCATGAAAAATTCAAGCGTTGTTTTTTTCAGCCACGAATGCACACAGATTTTTACACGAACTGAAGCACACGAATTTTTTTCTCGTTTTCTCGTTTTCTCGTTCATTCTCGTTCCCACGCTCCGCGTGGGAATGCAGAACGGACGCTCCGCGTCCGGCGGTCCCGCGACGAGCGGACGTTCCCACGCGGAGCGTGGGAACGAGAGTTCAACTGTGTAACTCGTAAAATATTCATTCGTGTTTTTTATTCGTGAGACCCTTTTTATAAGATTGGCTGTGTTCATTCGTGGCTAAAAAACACCCCGCAGTTTCTGCCACGAATGAACACAAATTGTTTCACGAACTGAAGCACACGAATTTTTTTCTTAAAATATTCATTCGTGTTTTCTATTCGTGAAACCCTTTTTATAAGATTGGCTGTGTGCATTCGTGGCAAAAAGCCACGATTTTATGCCGAACCCGTCTTAAAATACACCTTTATCTTCAGTACACCGGCATCAGGGACTTCCGCCTCCACCCTGCCCTTATGCGCCCGGATGATGCGCCGGACAATCGCCAATCCCAGCCCGGTTCCCCTTGCTTTGCTTGTAAAATACGGCTCGAAAATGCGGCTGACTTCTTCCGCCGAAAGATCAAGTCCGCTATTCTCCACGCTGAGAATCGCTTCTGATCCTTCCCGGTCAACAATGACAGACAGACAGCCCCCCTCCGGCTGCGCCTCAATGCTGTTTTTAATCAGGTTTTCCCCAACCTGTTCAAGCAGTTCCGAATCCCCGTCAATCGTTCCCTCATACCGGATGTCATATCTGATTTCAATACCGTTTTCTTCGCATTTCTGGCGGTAAAGCGACAAAATATGGCTGATGACGGCACTCAGGCGCACCGGCTGAAGACGGAGTTTCAAAGGACCCGCATAACGGCGGATATTGGTCACAATGCTGTTGGTTCGCTGAACCGCTTTCAGCATGGTTGCCACAAGTTCCTGATATTCCTCACTCAGATCATCTGCTTCAATTTGCAGACGCTGCAAGCCCATGCTGATCGCATTGAGCGGGTTTCGGATTTCATGGGTGATGGCAGCCGCAGCCCGACCCAGCGCGGCGTCTTCCCGCTCCCGGGCAAGCTCCCGCTCCACATCCCGAATCCGTTTCAGATATGCGGTCTGATGCCGGTGAAGCAGCCATGAAAAAAAAATGCCCAGCATTGCCAGAATTGCGCTGAAAACAAAAAGTTCGTTTCGGAGCTGCGAGATGCGGACAAAAAAATAGGCAGCGTCCAGCGCGACAACAAGGACATCTTCACGAAAGGGCAGCCGGGCTTCCGCCACCTTTCGGTCAGGCGCGTTAATCAGCATAACTTCAGGGATACATGACATTTTCGGATTACTGCAACACGCGTTCTTACAGGGAGGCGCTTCAAGCCGCACATAGGTGATGCCTGCCAGACGGGAAAGCGTATTCAGAAGACGGGGCAGACTGACCTGTTCGTGAAGTTTTTCAATGCGGGCAGCGGTAATGCCGGTGATGATACAGCCCGATTCGGTGCTTCGGGGAACTGTGAGGAAATAAAGATGATCCGCAGGGAGATGCCGTAACAAGCGGGCATTTGCCGAGCAGGAAAAATCACCCGGATATTTGAACCACCCGGGCGGTCCTTCTGTTGCATCTCCTTCCTGCCTGACAATGCGAATGCCTGCCAATCCGGCTTCCTGGGCAAAAGCGGCAAGCTCCTCGGAAGCAAAAGGTTCAACATTGTCTAAGTAATCCACAAAGCGCGCCGTATTTCCCAGAAAGGTCTGCATGATTTCTTCAATGATGCTTTGGGAGAGCAGCGCGTTCCGGGCATTGAGTTCGATAACGCCCGCCAGCATTCCGGCGTGCTGTCGGGCATGATTCAGGAATGTCTCATGCGCCTGCTGCAACTGCCAGAAAAAATAGGCAAGAACAATCAGAATCAGCAGCCCGAAAACCAGCAGATTACCTTTCCATGTAGGCAGTAAGCGCATATAAATATATATTGATCCGATTTCGGTTTTTTGCCGCAGACGGACACAGACAGGTATCCGAAAACAGAATACGGTGTACATGCGGAAAATATGCCGTAAAAAACCGAAATCGGATTACTATAATATTGTGTAAAGACGCAAGATGTTGCGTATCTGCGTTTGTTAAAAGAACAGCCTTTATATAAAGAAAAACAGGCAAATGTCAAGCCTCAAAATGAAAATGAGATTTGACAATCTTTTATCATCT
>DZCT01000730.1 GCA_022736535.1 Desulfatirhabdium butyrativorans
GAGCCGCTGAGGTTTCTGCTGTTACGAGGCAGAGCCTCGTAACGAGAAGTTATAAGAGTTCTGCTTCCGGGTAAGGGGAGCAAACAGAGTTACCTATACCTTATATTTTAAAGTTTTGATTGACATCGGCTGAAAAATTCTGCCATAATCTTTCCGATTTCGGAAGATTTTGAAAAACAGCAAAACTGAAGGAACAGCGTTTATGCCGATGACCGTCCGCAAATTTTCTCTGCCGCAAATTTTCTTCGGGCGTGAAAGCCTGAAATATGCCGGGAAATGCGCCCGCATTCTCGGAGCGGAAAAAGTATTTCTGGTAAGCGATCCGGGGCTTGAAAAAGCCGGCTGGGTGGAAAAGGTTTTCGAGATTTTAGAATCTGAAAAGGCGGAAGCCCCATGGATGCGGCAAAAGGCATTGCCCTGGTGGCGAGCAACGGCGGAACCGTTCATGATTATGAAGGCGCAAACCGTATTCAGCGCCCCCTCCCGCCGATGGTCTTCATTCCTTCCACAGCCGGAAGCGGGTCCGATATTTCCCAGTTCGCTATTATCACGGATGTCCGGCGCTGTGTCAAAATGTCCATTATCAGCCGCACCCTTGTGCCAAACATTTCCATCATTGATCCGCTGATCCTCGGCACCAAGCCCAAAGATTTGATTGTTTCATCTGCAATTGACGCGTTTTCCCATGCGGTTGAGTCATACGTGTCGCCGATAGCTTTTCCGCTTACCGAGACGCAGTCCCTCAAAGCCATTGACCTGATTATCAGATATCTGCCGCAAGCGCTGAAGTCGCCTTCTATAGACGTGCTGGAACAGTTGGCTATTGCAAGCACAGCCGCGGGCATGGCGTTCAGCAACGCCAGTCTGGGAATGGATCATGCGCTGGCGCATTCTTTAGGCGGCATGTTGGATGTGGTTCACGGACTGGTGCATCCGGTTCTGCTGCCGCCGGTGATGCGCTACAATCTGCCCGTATGTGAAGAGAAACTGGCGGAAATCGGCAAAATTATCTTGGGAAAACGCCGGCGGACTTCACGTTCAACCGCGCTGGCAGGAATCGAAAAATTAGAGGAGAACTTTGTTTCCCTCAGAACTGCCACACGCCTGAGAGACATTGTTTCAGACCGTTCTACTCTGCCGCAGGTCTGCCGGACAGCATCCCGGGACGCGTGCCTGCTGACCAATCCCCGCTCCGCAACTTGGGAAGAAATGCTGGAATTGTGTGAAGAAGCGTGGTAGGA
>DZCT01000349.1 GCA_022736535.1 Desulfatirhabdium butyrativorans
AAAACTCTGTGTTCTCCGTGGGCTTTTCTTCTCTGTGATCTCTGTGGGAAACCCCCTAATTTCCCGTTTCCGATTTCTTCACCTTTTCCTGCAACTGATTCAGACAGTTTATGGCTTCAATCGGCGTCATTTTCGATATATCCAAGCCTCGAATTTCTTCCAGCAACAAGTATTCGGATTTGCTGAAAAGATCAAGCTGCATCGGCTTTTTTCTGGGAACGGCTTCGCTTTTCGCAGACACGGACGAAGTTTTTGCGCCCTGATTTCCGTTTTCCATGTTTGCGAGAATTTCTTTTGCACGCTGTACCACCGCGCCGGGGATTCCGGCAAGCCCCGCCACCTGAATGCCGTAACTTCGATTGGTGCTTCCTTCCGCCAACTTTCTCAGGAAAATAATTTTATCATTCCATTCTTTTACCGCAATATTGTAATTTTTCACACGGCTTTTGCTGCGAAAAAGCTCGGTCAGTTCGTGATAATGCGTGGCGAACAGGGTTTTTACGCCTTTGCCTTTCAAATCATGCAGATACTCCGCGACCGCCCACGCAATAGAAATGCCGTCGAAAGTGCTGGTGCCCCGCCCGATTTCATCTATAATCACAAGGCTTTTTGAACTGGCATTGTGTAAAATATTGGCGGTTTCCTGCATTTCCACCATAAACGTGCTTTGTCCCTGAGAGAGATTGTCCAGCGCGCCCACCCGCGTGAATATCCGGTCTGTGATGCTGACAGATGCCCTGCGCGCCGGCACAAAAGAACCCATCTGCGCCATAATCGCCGTCAGCGCAACTTGCCGCAATATCGTTGATTTTCCCGCCATATTGGGTCCGGTGATCATCAGCATCTGATTTTCCGTATCATCCATGCGCACCGTATTCGGCACAAATCGCTCGCCGGTAATCATTTTTTCTATCACAGGATGGCGTCCCGATTCAATGAGAAAAAGCCCCTCCGTGCTGATTTCCGGTTTGGTGTAGTTATTCTGCTCCGCAATTTCCGCCAGATTCAGCAGACAGTCGGTTTCTGCGAGAAATCGGGCAATTTCCTGAATCGCGGGATTGCGTTTTATGACCTGCTGCCGTATCTGATCAAAGAGTTCATATTCCAAGGCAAAACGCCGGCTTTCGGCATTTAAGACTTTGGATTCAAAAGATTTCAGTTCGTCGGTGACAAATCTCTCCGCATTCACCATCGTCTGTTTGCGGACATAATGCGGCGGAACCGACTCCGAACGTTTTCTCGGAATTTCAATGTAATATCCGAACACTCTGTTGTATCTCACCTTGAGCGAGTTGATGCCGGTTGCTTTTTTTTCCTCAGCTTCCATACGGGCAAGCCAGCCTTTGCCGTCTTTGCTGACGGCGATGAGTTCGTCCAATTCCGCATGATAGCCGGTCTTGATGATGCCGCCCTCGGTAATCGTGAGCGGCGCGTCTTCCCGAATCGCATTTTCGATCAGTTCTGCCAGTTCATAAAGCAAATCAATGTCCGAATGCGGAATGCGGAACGCGGGATGGTGAAATTCCGAAAGCAGGGACATGATTTCAGGCAGGATTTGCAGGGAGCGTTTGACGGCAATCATGTCTCTGGCATTGGCGTAGCCCATGGCAATCTTGCTGCCGAGCCGCTCCAAGTCGGACACAGATTTGAGGCATTCCCGCAGACGTTTACGGGTTTGGACACGCTCTAAAGCTTCTGCCGCCGCGCCTGACCGTTCCTGAATTTTATCCGCATTCATCAGCGGGTATTTCAGCCATGAGGACATCAGGCGGCTGCCCATTGCCGTCATTGTCTTGTCCATCACACTGAGCAAAGTCCCCTGACGTGTGCCGGTGCGCAGATTTCGGAACAGTTCGAGATTCCGGGTGCTGGTTTCATCCACCAGCAGATAATCGCCGAGAATATAAGTCTCCATGCCGCTGAGGTGAGCAATTTTCTGCTTCTGGGTTTCGCCCACATAAAAGAGCAGCGCGCCCGCGGCTTTCACGCCGGCTTTCCGGTCTTCGCATCCGAATCCCTCCAAAGACAGCGTTTTGAACTGGTCCAGCAGCCTTTCACGAGCCTGAGCATACTCAAAAAAACGGTCTTCTAAAAAAGTCACAGCCGCTTTTTCCGACACTGCCGCGGAGATCGGCGACAGAACCGCGTCGTTTTTCAGGGATTCGGGAAACAGCACTTCTTTGGGCGAGACCCGAAGGATTTCATCTGTGACCGCGTTGATATTTTCAGATTCCGAGAGCCGGAAAGCGCCGGTGGAAATATCGAGATAGGAAATGCCGACAGTTATCTCTGCCCCGCGCCCGGAAACCGCCGCGATGGCAAGAATATAATTATTTGTTTTTTCATCTAAAAATTCATTTTCAACAATCATTCCCGGCGTGATGACCCGGACGACTTCCCGTTTGACAACCCCTTTTGCAAGCGCCGCGTCTTCCATCTGTTCGCAAATCGCCACTTTTCTTCCCAGTTCGATCATGCGGGCGATGTATCCCTGCGCCGCCCGGACCGGCACGCCGCAGAGCGGAATGGGCGAATCGTCTTTTTTCCCTCTTGATGTCAGTGTGATTTCAAGGAGTTGAGAGGCGATTTTGGCGTCCTCGAAAAACATTTCATAAAAATCGCCCATTCGGTAAAAAAGGATGCAGTCTTTGTATTTTTCCTTTATGTCCAAATATTGCTTGATTGCAGGGGTGATGTTGCTGTTCATGCTTATAAACTTATCGGGTGTATGTTTTAGGTGTTATGCGGGGTTATAGTAGGGTGGACAGCAAGCTGCCCACCCTACAACTGACCTTCCAAAACATTCAGGCAGTCATCGTTGATAATTTTGCAGGGCATATTTTTTATTATAAAGCGAGCATCGCGTTTTGATACTCAGGATGGCTATTACCCATGAGGAAAATCAGAAAATTATTCATTCGTCCTTCATTGAACAGGGACAAAACAGTTTTTTGCTGTTTTGGTGAAAGCTTATTCGATTTCAAAACTTTTTCAATTTCCTCGTCTGACATTTGATTATGACAATATCCCTTAAAAACTGAAGATGTAAGCCCCAACGCCGAACGATTTTTATAACATTCTGATCCGATTCTAATATCCGCCAGATTTGTAAACAACATGAGCTTGACAAAACCGTCTTTTATGTCACTGATATTCGGATATTTGGCTTTCTTGCTGTTTTTCTTTTCCATCAGAATCAGCAAATCTCTTTCAACTTTAAGTTCGTCAATTGTGAAATGATATTCGCCTCCGAGATAATTTTTAACCGTCAGTTTTGCTTTCTTTTCAATCAGATTTTCTTTGGGCTGCAAGGTTTGAAACTCACGATTCTGAGCTTCAGCAGACAGCTTTCGGGAAAACTTTTTGAAGTCCTGAAGATTGCTTTTCAACATCCTGATTCTTTTATCAATTCCATCAAGACTGTGCAACCTGATATTCAATTCTTTTGAGATTCGACCATAGTTTTCCTTTGCTTTTTCAGCAACAAATTGGCACTTCTCCAATTGATTCAGATTCCAATGCAAGGCGCTTGATTTGTAATCGGTCAGTTCATCAATTTGCTCTCTCAGATATTGATAATCCATAATATGATTTGTTATTTTATTCTCATAATCTGGATTCCGTTCCGCGTATCTGTAATAGCCTATAATCACATGAACATTCAGCAGACTCATCAAAGAGACCGTATCCCATTGGAGATAATCCTGATCGCCGTCAAAACCTTCATTTTTTACAAAAGGAATCAGCGTGATTCTTGTCTGCAAAGCCATTGTATCATAAACTCTGGCATAGGGATATGTTCTTGTTCTTTTGGGAGATTTCCACTGACTCACGCCGAACCGGTTGCCTTTGTGGTTTAAAACAAAAGAAGCTGTTTCATGCAGTTCACCGCTCAGAAATTTATCAATTCCGTATTCTTTGAGATTCGGAAGCAGGGTGGCTTTGTAGTTCAGATTTTCAAGTTTTGCTGTAACTTCCATTTTCTTCCTCGAATTTCAACTGGCTCATAAATCTTTTTATTCTTTCAACCGCATAATTGATATACGTCTCCTGCGTGTCAATACCGATATGCTTGCGCCCCAGCATTTCTGCGGCTAAATTTGTCTGTCCGCTTCCGGCGAAAATGTCAATTACCGTATCGTTTTTATAAGAATAAAATTCAATGACACGCCTGGCCAGTTGCACGGGAAAAGGACAGGGATGAATATTTTCCTGCGGGGCAACCGGTCTGATTTTCCAGATATTTTTGCTTTTATCTCCCTGATAATCTGACAAATCCAGCTTATTTCTCTCTTTTTCCTCCCTGCTCCGGAAATAGTAAACATTGTTCTGATTCTCTTTTTCGCCCTGTTTCTGAAAAACAAACACATATTCCGCCACGAGACTCGGATAATAATAGCCCGGATAGGGATGCTGCATCAGAACGCCGCTGCGCCGGTCTCTGGCAATTTCCTTTTCCCACACAATATCTTCCTTGAAAACCCAGCCGATGCTTTCCATCCATGAAACAAAATGAAAGGGCAGCGCCATGCGTTTCCCTTTCCATGCAATAGGCGAGATATTGACCACATTATGCCCGCCCGGCTTTATAATTCTGTATAACTCCTTGAAACGGTCGGTTAAAAAATTCTTGTAATATTCATAAGAAATTTCTTTTCTTTCCCAATATCTGATTTCACCGTCCAATTTTTTAACCTGATCTTCATAGTTGATGGCATTGTGATACGGCGGAGAAGTGAACGCTAAGATGATTTCATTGTCCGGGACCGTCTGCATGACATCCAGACAGTCGCCGACAATCAGCCTGCCGCTGCCGATTTTTCTGATCTGCATTTTGCTTTTCTGCTTGTAAAAACGCTTGCCTATCTCCAAAGCAGAAATGATCTGCAAGGCTTTTGCTTCGCCGATGCCGTCAAAGTTCACCAAATCCCCGACGGTTATATCTTTATCCATGTTTTCTCTGAGAAAATGGACAACTTCTTTTGTCAGATCAAAAACATTTTTGCCTTTTGTGCCGTGTCCCAAAATGATCGCCAGCAAATCTTCTGTGGGAACAGTTTTGGGATCATTGCTTTCCAGTAATTTTTCACGAGGTTTAAGTTCGCCCATCATCTGTTTTTTTATCTTTAAAAACCTCCCTGACAAAAGGAGTGCTGAAATGCCCGTTTTATCAGACGGTTTCAGCACTCCATGTTGAAAACGAATTGAAAACAGACACTCACTCTTTTTCTCTGAGCCTTGCCTTTTCGGAAAAATCCGCTTCTTCTCCTCCTGCCATATCAATGACGCCCCCGTCAATATCCGGCGTTCCTCTTCGGTTCATTTCCAGTTCTCTTTCGAGTTCCGATATTTTATTCTCATGGGATTCACAGGTTTTGTTCAGAAAGCGAATGGTCCGGTTATATTTGATCTGGTTAAAAAAGCAATAGATAAAGGTCAATATGACACCTGCAAAGAAATAAATCAGAAAAAAAAGTATCAGTTGAATTTCAGGTGTTTTATAATCGAAAA
>DZCT01000350.1 GCA_022736535.1 Desulfatirhabdium butyrativorans
CTTCCCCGTCATACTCTTTGAAACTCAGATCATCGGGAGCGCCGAACAGAACAGCAAGAAGGTCTTCAAATTTTTTCATCTGGTTGAGAACAGCGTTATCTTTATTTATAAGATCAACCATTGCCATTGCCTGCTGTGTGAGAAAATCCGCCTGCTCTGCGGTGACGCCTGTGGCTTTGCTCTCCAGAATCGGAAAAAGTACGGTTCCGGCATACTTCATGGCCTGAAAATACCGGGATAAGCTTTCATTCCGGGTGTATTTGCCCCGAACTTTGAACTGACTATAATCCATCTGCTGTTTCATCAGTTCTGACAATGCAATTCCTTCAGCCGCACGAATCTTTTTCAGTTCATCTGCAACCGCATTTCCGTCAGCGGATTCCCCCTCTTTCGGCTGATCTGCCCCGGAAAGCAGACAAGCCAGCACATTCAGATAATCCAAATTTGCCGCTGCAATTTTGTCTTGGGGTTTCATGTCGTTCAGTTTTTTAATCAAGGCATCTGTCAGGTTTTTGAACTCAGGATACAAAAGACTTTCCTCAATCTCGGTAACAGTTTCATTCAGCACCATGCCGTAGGCAAGAAGAATAAAGTCTTCTGTTATGTAATTGGGAATGCCTTTATCCCGGTTTTGTTCATACAGTCCAAACATTCCCCGCGGCATGTCAGATTCTGCCCATGCCATAGCTCCGGTCAGAAACGCAAACATCAGTACCATGCTGAGAATACTTCCGATCTTTTTTTTCATGCGAATATCATCCTTATTTAACGGGTTATGATTTCGATAAGGCAGCCTTCAGGCAACAGAATCGCCTGAAGGCTGTGCCGAAAGCTTATTTTGTGTCAAATACGAGTTTCTCAACTCCCCATTCTTCCGAATCTTCCACAAGCCGAAGCGACTTTGATATGTCTTTTCCCTTTGATTCCTTTGAAAAAATATCCTGAATATCTCTGTTTCCTGTGGTTACAAAAAAGGCAACAATACTTTTTCCGAGAGGTTCGGTTGCTTCGATGCTCCAGCCGGCATTTTCCGGAGGAATGACAAAAGCTTTGTCTGCGGAAATCGTGTTGTCGCTCATCTTCTCATTGGGAAAAAGCAAGTTCAGATTATCATCAGAATCAACCTGCACGATCCACAGACGACCGTTTTTTTCCGAGGTCACCTTAAAAGAAAGATTTTCTCCTACTTTTGCCCTGTCTTTTCCGCTCACACGAACCGAAAAAGTCTTTTCCGGCGCTTTGAGTTTGTGCAAAGCATCCCAGTTTGCCCCGACATGAATGTACTCTTCTTCTTTGCATCCGATCAATCCCGATACGGTCAGGAACAGAATCAGACTTGCAACAATCCATTGTTTCATAGCATATCTCCTTATTCTACCTTGGTAATGACCTTTCCGGCACCGAAGTTGCCGTTCTTACGTTTTTCTTCAACCGTAAAGCCTCTGAAAGATTTTTCCGACATGGTTTTGAACAGATCGCCGCCCTTGCCGTCCTGATAAGCATTGATTTTCTCCTGAGTCAGAAACGCCACAATAAGGCTATCACCTGAAGGCGGTGTTGTACGGAGGTTGAAACTGTCTCCTGAACTTGGAATCACAAGCGTTCCCGCTGTTACCTGACTTTCCTTGTGAAAACGGTTGGGATACAGGACAGTCGGTTTTTCATCCCCGGGACTTACATTGATAATGTTCAGGTATCCGTCACGGTCAATCTTACAGGTGATCACCAAGAGATCGTCTGTCTTAAAACTGCGATTCTGATTGGTGTCAATCTCTATCTTATAATCTGCGTCCTCAACAAGTTTTTCCAGTTTTGTCCAGATGTCTGAAGAGGGCGAAGATTCGTCAGATGATGCCATGATAAGATTTTTACCTGCCAAATCCATGTTTCCCGAAATCTGGGGATGATGGACGTCCTGCGGCGAAGTGTTATTGCTGATGTAGGTTAATGAGGCTTCCTTTAATTGGTTTACAGTAAGCTCTTTGCTGTTTTTTGAGAAGGCATCATAAACAGCGCGGGTAAAAAGACTTCCGTCTCGGGTGGCGATTGCCAGTTCATCATCCTGACACGCGCTCAGACAGATATATTTTTCCTTACCTGAAGCCTCTTCCACAGCAAAATTTCCCTTTACCATCGGCATTCCTTTATAATAGAAAAATTTTGGCATCTTACCGTTTATTGACTTGAAAGCCTTGGTGGAAGAGCCGCTGTGGCACGCGTCAATAAAGACAAATATCTCGCCTGCCGGTATGTCAGAAATCATTCCGCCGAATTTGTCATCAAGAAATACATTTTTCAATGTTTCGCCGCTGACGCTTACATCGTGCGGAACCAGCACTTCATCCGCACTATCCGCCTCATCTCCGTTTTCATCGGGAATATATGCCCCGTGACCGCTGAAGTAAAAGACCACTCTGTCCTGACTGCTTACGCCGTTTATGAGCCAGTCTTTTATCGCCTGTTCCATACCGCTCAATGTGGCTTTTGAATCCAGCAAAACTTTAACCTGACTGTCTTTGAATCCCATCAGTCCGACAGTTTTCTTCATCATGTCAATATCGTTGTCTATACCATCGAGGTTCGCACTTGAGTCCTGATATTTTCCGACGCCTATGAGCAAGGCTCTGTTTTCAGCCTGCGCCGGAGAGTGAAGCGTGAGAAAAGAAAAGAGCCAGACAAAGGCAAAAAAGAACAGACCCTGTTTTTGTTTCATATCTCCTCCGTAATATTTACCTGCTTAAAGCCGTTAAGGTAGAATATAGAATGTAGGGTGGGCAGAGCGCAAACAAACCTTCCCGATTCGCCAACTTGCTGCGCTCTGCCCACCTTACGGTCTTTTATTCATAAACATTCAGTTGATACACAGCATAAGAATCAGGACGGTCTCCTATCAGCTCAAGCCTTTTGCTTTTCTGACCGAGCGTGATCATGTCCACTTTGTCCCTGCTCAGGTTTTCTTCTTCGCCGTATATAGCGACAATTGTATGCTGTCCGCTCGGCTGAAGCGCTTTCACCTTCACCTGATAAAATTCCCTTCCTGATACTGCCTGTTTTGTGAGAAAGGTCCGTCTGCCGTCCGGTTCAACGGTGTAGAGATGAACATACCCTTGCCGGTCTGCGCCGAATGTCATCTTGATGATGTCGCCTACGCGGTAATCGGTTTTGTCGCTTGAAATAAAGGTGGATACCGGATTTCGGTCCCGGTCTCCTGTTTCTGCCGGCGGCGGGGGAGGCGGCATGTTTTCAGAACGCCGTCCCTCTCCGGTAATCACAAGCGTAAGTTCCTGAACCACTTTCTGTTCTTTTTTGTCTCCGGAGCGGATACGCAAAGCCTTGACATCCTGTTCCATCGTCTTTGCTTCGGAACGGAACAGATTGCCGGATTTGGCATACTTCTCCATTTTCACATCCAGCTTTGCAGTGCTGGCGACCATGACAATTTTCTCTGTACCGGGCAGATCGCTGTAAAATTCAACTTCTTTTGCAGGGACTTCATAATCTGCATTTGCCTGATACATGTTGTCAGACTGCTTAACATTCGGAAACAGCAGATATCCCCGGTTTTGCCTTTCATCTATACTGAACAGGTAAAGGTAAAAGGTTTTGTTTCCTCTGATTCTGAAACGGATCCGCTCGCCTGTCTGATAAACATCTTTCAAAGGTTGAAAACTTACCTGAAAATCCCTGTCAGAAGAAGCATCACCGGATCGGACGCCGATGGCTTTGCTCTCTGCCTGAGCATAAAGAGAGGTATCCGCATCCATATCCCCTGTTTCAACAGCTTCTGATCCTGCAACACTGCATCCCATCATCAGCAGCAATACCATTGCCGCCATCAGACCGATTCCCACTGCTTTCTGTTTCATTAAAAAAACCTCCTTTGTTCATGTTCGGACAATCCTGCAAACACATCAAAAGAAACTCAGTTTCTTAAAGAAACTCAGTTTCTTCAACCCTTACTTCTGCACCGCTACTTAATCACAACCGTAAGCTCCTGAACAACCTTCTGTGTTTCTTTGTCCCCTGATGAGCGGATACGCAATTCCTTGACATCCTGTTCCATCGCTTTTGCTTCGGAACGGAACAGATCACCGGCTTTTACATATTTCTCCATTTTGATATCCAGCTTTTTAGTGCTGGCGACCATGACAATCCTTTCGGTCCCGGGCTGGTCGCTGAAAAATTCAACATCTTTTTCAGGGACATTATATTCAACATCTGCCTTATACTTGTTGTATTGCTGCTTGACATTCGGAAGCAGCACATATCCCCGGTTCTGCGCTTCATCTATGCTGAAAAGGTAAAGATAACAAGTCTTGTTTGCTTTGATTTTAAAGCGGATCCGCTCGCCTGTCTGATAAACATCTTTCAAGGGTTCAAAACGGACCTGAAAATCACCGTCAGAATCATCCCCGGATCGGAAGCCGACTGCTTTTTCCTCTGCCTGAGCATAAAGAGATGTTTCCGTATCCGCATACCCTGTTTCTGCCCCTGCGATATTTGCCATCATCAGAAGCAATGCCGTTGCCGCCATCAGACTGATTTTTATTGCTTTCTCGATCATTCTGAAAACATCCTCCTTCGTTTAAGTTTTAAATGAAACAAGTTGAGAACTGCTTACCATGCCTATGTGTTTTATATCAAGACATCACCTCCTTCAAAACTTCTCAGTCGTCCCTGCGGGACAGCACGCCCATTGTCTGAACCCTGATTCACCTGATTAAAGGATTTTCATGATTGCTGTTTTGCCTCTGCCGAAGGCTTGCCCGGAGTTTCAGAACGCCGGAGGAGGCTGAACACAAATCCTGCCAGTCCTTTAATCAGGCGAATCAGGGTTCGGACTTTGTGCGTGCTGATAAGCGGCGCAATCCCCTGTAGCTGTCCCACGACCGATAAAAACAAGCGCAACGCTATCCGGCGGCAACAGCACGGGGGTTCACCTCCTGTTCCAAACGGTTTCCCAGAAATTCCGATGCCATATCCAGATCATAATCCGCCTGCAAGCCCATCCAAAACCGGGGGGATGTTCCGAAATAGCGGGCAAGCCGGAGGGCTATGTCTGCATTTATTCTGTCTTTTTCTGCTATAATTTTATCAAGTTGGATAGCGGTTACGCCGATATCGGATGCCAATTGTTCCCGGCTCAGTCCCATGGGTTTTAAAAATTCTTCGAGCAGAACTTCGCCGGGGTGAACCGGATTCAGTCTGTTCTGTGTCATCTGAATTCTCCTTCTGAATTTTCCTAATGATAATCTGTAATTTCTGCCTTGTAAACATCGCCGTTCCGCCATTCAAAGCAGATACGCCACTGTTCGTTGATTCGGATACTGTACTGCCCTGTCCGATCCCCTGTCAGTTTTTCCAGCCGATTTGCGGGCGGAACACGCAAATCCTGTAAAGACTGAGCATTATTGAGCATACGGAGTTTGCGCAACGCAACCTGCTGAATCTCAGGAGGCAATTTTCGTGAAGGTCTGAGACAAAATATCTTTTCAGTTTCTCTGTCTTT
>DZCT01000731.1 GCA_022736535.1 Desulfatirhabdium butyrativorans
CGGGAAGAAACCCGTTGTCTGAACCGCGAGTTTCTTCTGTGCTGCGTAGGCGTCAAAATTCTCCTGCTGATAGATGGCGTCATGGGCGTTCTTCGCCTCTTCCATTGCAATTCGCCTGCCCGCTATTACTTTAATCTCGGCGCTGATTTTATCGTGCGCATCGGCAAGAGAGACGACCTTGTCCTTCTTTTTGTAGATATCGCCATGCCTTTCATAGTATTCCTGAATTTCCGATTCTGATGGCGCAACAGATGCCGCGTAGTCGTGCGGATTGAAAAAGAGGTATTTGACCTGCACATGTTCGGAGACGCGAAATTTGCCTTCATTTGCCTTTAAGAAGGATTCAAGTTCCGTCTGTGAAGGCTTCAGGCCGACAACGAAGCCTGCCGGAGAAACCTGAAGGTAGGAGAGATTGAGTTTTTCTTTCTGCATCCGGTAAAAATCGAGCGCCTCCTCGTCAGAAGGCCTGACGCCTTCCTGAATGAGTCCTTCGAGATGGGAAGTGAGGAGAAATCGACGCTGGCTGGTCTCGAACTCCTCCGGTGTCATTTTGCTCGCACGAAGCGTCTGTTCGTAAATCCGTTTATCAAAAACCCCGTCTCTCTGAAATGCCGGATAAGCGAGAATGGCCTTTTTGACATCTTCATCCGAAACGATGATTTTCATATCTTCGGCTTTCTTGAGGATAACCTCCTGGTTGATCAGGTTGTCAAAAGCCTGCTGTTTGAGATTCAGCCCCTTCAGCATTTCCTCGGTAAGCGACCGACCGAGCTTTTGTTGATACATATCGAGCAGGTTCTGATATTCATTCTGAAATTGGATATAGACAATTGGCCTGCCGTCGATGAGAGCGAGCCGCTCTGCCTTGTTCCTGCCGCTCATCGAGCCAAAATAGAAAACAAAAACCACGATAATGATTCCCAGAATGAGCTTCATCAACCAGTTTCTCGCGTGTTTTCTCATCAAATCGAGCATGGTGTTTCTCCCCCAAAGAAATTTTGCAAGCTGTCCGCAATCTCTATCCAGATCAGGCATGTCAAGCATGAGCCAATATTATAGCGACAGGTAAAATGCAATGATTTTCTTTAAAAAGGATTGAAGCAGGTTTTAAAATGCTATATAGGCGACGAGGTTAAATGAATTGGGTATTATTGGTTATGGAATAAACAGGAGGAATTGAAATTGCTTTTCGACTTCATTTTAGGCCGGTTTTCGAACGATCTGGCGATTGACCTG
>DZCT01000351.1 GCA_022736535.1 Desulfatirhabdium butyrativorans
AAATGACAAGATTCAATGAAAAATCCTTATGCAGCCTTCTGTTGATGTTCACTATTTTTTTCTTTCCGGCTGAAGGAAAAAGCTCCTCCATTCTGGATGAAGTCAATATCATATCTGTTCGGGACATGCAGCTTCGGAAGGAAAAAGACGGCTATTTGATGGATGTTGTGTGTGTGATACGAAATTCAAATAAACATAAGCTGAAATTTAACGATGTGAATTTCAGACTGGCTTTTGCCGTGAAAGACGCCGGGGATGTCAGGATAGGTCCGACCTTTAACAAAGAAGTGATGCTGGAAAAAAAAGCTGATGCCGCCTATACGGATACCGATGTGCTGTTTGTTGCCAATATCGGCAAGGATATTCAGAAATTCCATTCAGATATTACCGCTTCGGAAGAAATGTCCGCATTGCTCATGGACCCTGCTCCCAAACTTAATCTGCATATTCAGGGAGATTTCGGACTGGGCATAGAAGTAAAACAGGGCTGGGTTTATTTGAAAAGCGTTACCATTGACTGGATTTTGAAAGTGGATGTGCCGCGGGATGTTTTTGTCAGAACCTACAAAGCGATTGAGTCGGCTGCCGGAAAAGGCGGCAGTCTGTCTGATGATGAGGTGGACAAGTGGTTTGAGGAATATGATAAAGATGGCGATCATCCGAATGATATTCCTTTGAAATGACGGCTCAATGAAAGGGGGTGAGCGTACTTTCGTTATACTTATCACCGTCATAATCTGCGCTTTCCGAATTCTCAGCATGTAAAACGCCCGGCTTAAAACAGACGTAAATCGTTTAGCCGAGATAAAACGATTTACGTCTGTTTTAAGCCCGGGCGTTCTGCGGCAGGTTACGAAAGCTCAATTCATGCCGGTGAGCAGTATAAGTAACACTCAGGGCTTTCAGGTAAATGTTTTTTGGCAAAAGAACTTTTTCAAAAAAGGAGAAAAGCATCATGCAGAAACGGATCACGGGGATTGTATTGAGCGTACTCTTTGTGCTGGGTTTTATTGCTTCGGCAAATGCCCAGGAAGATGTGATTGACAAGCTGAAGGTTGTCTCTATCAGAAGCATTCAGGTGCGGGAAGAGAAGGACAATATCTTCATGGATATTCAGACAAACATAACGAATTCCAATGATAAAGAAATAAGGCTCAGTGACGGTACTTTTACCTTTACCCTCAGCGCTTTTTACAATAAAGATGTGACGAAGAAAGAAACGGGTTATAACGGACCTGACTGTAAAAAGCCTTTATGTTGCGAGGGGCAGGCAAAATCAGATTGTGATGCGATAACGCCGAAAGGAGAAGCATCTGACGAAGAGAAAGAGATCGGATCTGCTAAGAGTCCTTTTTTTATCCCCAATTATAACTATGCGGAAAAAGAAAAGGATGGCAAAGAACTGCCGGTAAGAGAAATCTGCTGCCAGAATGTTGAGGAGATATACCTGAAGCCCGGAGGAGATGAGAACATAGTGATTTTTCACCTTAATCTCGGAGTAAGCCGAGCGAAGGCATTTGAAAATCTGATGCACGTTATGAACTGTACCGCATACCCGGGAATAAAGACACCTCATATCAATATTAAAGGAAGATTTGACTTGGGTGTGCGTTCTGCAAAAGGATGGAGTTCTGCGGAAGCTGTAAAGATTGAATGGCTGTTTATTCCCAAAATTGAGCCTAATGTAGCGCTTTATACGGCAGTTGAATAATCCCTGCACGATGTCGGGCAGATGTTTACGAACAAAGCAGAATCCGCTTTCTTCACGGACAGCAGATTCTGCTTATCACAGACATCTCTGTATTTCCTCCAAATTTCCCTGAAGAGATTCCTTGCTTTGCTCGGAATGACAGGGATAAGATTCATCGCTGCTCCCGCTCCGCCGCTGTCAAAACTTATCCTCATTTTCACACTGCCGGATAAAAAAATCATAAAATCCTGATTTTATTAATCAGAAAACAGACGCAAGCCGTTTCTTCCCTGTTTCAGCAGAGCGGTCTGAAAAATTGTCCGGCAGTGTGCCGATTTTGTCAAATTTTTCTTCCACATCATGTCTTTCTGAGATAAATACGACAAGGATACAGCATAACTACTCCGGAAGCACACTTTTTCACCTGCCTGCCCTGTCGTAAAAGATGCAGGAGGGGAAAAGAAAAACGCGGACAGGAAAGAAAATTTTTCATATTTTTAAGGTTTTCATGCTGTTTTATATCTTTCGTATTTTCGTGATCCGGTTTTTATCCTTGACACACATCAAGGATTTTCATTATATTCATTTACACAAAAGCTGAACCTGATTCATTGACACGGTTCAGAAAATTTCAAAAACTTAACAACAGTCAGAAAGGGAGGAAAAAGGAAAGATGAAAAAAATCGGGATATTGCTTGCGGCGTTATTCATGGCGGCAGCCGCGCCCTGCCACGCAGGGAATGCCAAAATCGTGATTGCAACCGGCGGCATCGGAGGCGTTTACTATTATTACGGAACTCAGATATCTGAAATTCTGAGCAAAAATAATGTCGCTCCCACAACGGCAATTCAGACAGCGGCTTCGGTTGACAACATGCTGCTGATGCGCGACAAAACAAATGTTTCCAAAAACACTTATTTTTTCGGAACGGTTCTGCCGGATACGGCTTATTACACCTTTACGGGAAAACATGAGAAATTCGCAGAAAAACCCGCAAAAGCCTGTATTATGTGGATGATGTATCCGAACTATCTGCATGTTGTCACAACGGACAAATCGGGAATTGCCAAACTCGCAGACCTTCAGGGCAAACGGGTTTCCACCGGCGCGCCGGGTTCGGGAACGGAATTTACAGCCTTAAATCTGCTCAAAGCTGCTGCCATTGATCCTTCCAAATTCAAAAAATGGGAAAAACTCGGCGCGAAGGAATCCGATGAAGGCCTGACCAACGGCACCATAGACGCATATATCTGGTCCGGCGGTCTGCCCACCGGCTCCATTGTGGAACTGTCCCACACGCTGAAAAGACAGGGACTGAACCTTGCGATTGTTCCGTTAGACGATTCGGATCCGGGGGTGGTGAATTTCAAGAAAGAATTTGAAGGGCTGGCAGATTCGATGGTCATTCCCGCCAAAGTATATGAAACAGCGGCAGATACGCCCACGCTGGCGTTCTGGAATATGTTTATGTGTCCCGAATCCACGCCTGAAGAACTGGTCTATCAGACCGTAAAAGCAGTGTTTGAAAATCTCGATACACTTCATGCGGCAGTCAAGGCCGCGGCAGACACAACCGCGGAAAACACGGCAAAATATATCGGAAAAACAGCAATTCCCTTCCACCCCGGCGTGGTGAGATATTTCAAGGAAAAAGGGGAAAAAGGATTGATCCGGTAATCGGACGCAATGAGAAAAATCCGTTTTCTCATTTTCATTGTGCCGGTCTGTCTCCTTCCGATGCTCAGACCGGCTGTTATCACAACAGACAATCATACCGGGCTGCTTCTGCTTCTGCGCTGGCAGTCCGGTCATATCTGCTTTGTCAATTCGGTCACACAAAAGCCGGTGACGATTCATTTCCGAATAAAAGACAAATTCCGGGATTTCTCCTTTTTCACAGATGAGACAACGGAAAATTACTACACTTCCGGTTTCTGCGACCTGAATGCAACGGTTTCAAGAGAAGCCAGGGATAGGCTGAGTTTCTGCTCGGTCAAAGGAATGTCTCTGAGACTGGGCTGGCATGAATTTTATCTGAAAGACGGGGGTTGCCTGACGGTAAAGCTGTTATGGTCATTCTGATTTTTTTATATTTTTAATCCGATTTTTTAAGAAGGAATCTGTTATGAAAAAAATTAAAACGCTTATCATTGCTTTAGCTCTGATAAGTATGTTCAGCCCTGCCGTCTTTGCGGACATGAGCGGCGAAGATTGCAGAAAAGCTGCTGAAAACTTCCTGTCCTACATCGGCAGCGACAAAGAAATCGTATCTGTCAAAACGCTCGAAAAAGACGGCGAGATTATCGGTTATGTGATGACGCTTGAAAACGGCGGCTATATTCTTATGTCTGTGTCGGAAGCCCTGACGCCGGTGAAAGCCTATTCGCTGACAAGCCCTTTTGACACACTGCCGCAATGGTACAAAAGTATTCTTATAACAGAACTGAGCGCGGCGATTCAGCCGGAATACCGGGAAAGCGCAGGATGGAATGAAAATGCCGAGCGCTGGGATTTTCTGCTTTCCTACAGTGAGGAAAGAAACTCGCCGAGATACACGGCAGATACTTATCTGCTGAAAACACAGTGGAATCAGTCCCCAATTTATAACAAGGCATTGCCTCAGATTGACGGCAAATATGTTGTTACCGGCTGTGTTCAGACGGCTTTGGGGCAGATAATGAAATATCATAAGCATCCCGCAAAAGGCAGCGGCGTTCTGACGCATAACTGGAACAACCAGCAGTTAAAAGCAGTTCTTTATAAAACTTACAACTGGGGCAATATGCCCGATGTTCTCGATTCAAGTTCGCCTTTGTATATGCAGGACGAAGTTGCCGCGCTGATGAGAGATTTGGGCATCGCGGACAAGGCAAATTTCGGCGTCAATGAGACAAGCGCATCAGCCAATACTACTGCATTGATTGAGAATTTCGGATACGCTGCCGACATAAAAATAATGAACAACGCAGACGCAACCGCTTTCTTCAATACGCTCAAATCCGAAATAGACAGCGGAAGACCGGTGGAGTTGAATTTTCCCGGACATGCGACCGTCGCGGACGGCTACGCCTCAGATGCGACCGGAAACAAAGTTCACGTCAACATGGGCTGGGGCGGACATTATAACGAGTTCTACTATCTTGATAAGACGGTTCAAGCCGGTTCATATTCCTTTGCTCCGGATTTGGAAATCATTTACAATATCAGACCCTGCGAAGGCGACAACTGTTACAGCGAAATTTCCAAACCCGAAAGTCCCGACGCCCTTTCCGGCTCGAAAATCACCGGAAAATTTCATTTCGAGGGCGATTCGGATATTTATGAAACTTATCTGAAAGGCAACACAAAGCTCACCGGAGACAGAAAATATTCCAATCAGGCTTTTTATATAACCGTCTTCAAAACCAACGGCGAAGTCCTTTCTTCTTCCGACGAACCCGTAACGCTTGATATTCCGGTCGGAAAGTATTTCATCAAGATTGCGCTGGAAAATGAAAACGGCGGCTACCCTTATGACGCGATGACAGATTATACGGTTACGATTTCAACGCAGACCCTGACAGCCGAAGAAACAGCGCAGGTTTCTGCTTATGACAATTCCCCGGTCATCAACAATGACTTCAGCGATATGATGATTACAGAGCCGCAGAAATTACGCATTGACGCGACGGATGAGGACGGAGACGCCGTATCTCTCAGCGTTTCCGCTTCGGACACCGATGTAACCGCAAGTTTGGACGGAAACATCCTGACGCTCACGCCTGCCGCGGCCAAAGGACACAGCAGAATCACCGTAAC
>DZCT01000352.1:0-4155 GCA_022736535.1 Desulfatirhabdium butyrativorans
GCGCGGGGAGTGAACTTTACAGAGGCTTGGGAAGCGTGCTGCTCGGCGGACTGGCGGTTTCAACGCTGTTTACGCTGTTTGTCATCCCCGCGATGCTCGCGTTTTTCATCGGCTTTGAGAAAGTCAGAAAAGAGGACATTTAACTCTGTGTCCTCTGCGGGATATTTTTTCCCACAGAGATCACAGAGAAACCTCTGTGTCCTCTGTGGGAAAAAAACATCTCAGAATGACATGGATAACTATTTAAAATTAAAATACTTGTCCGAGCAGAGCCGTTCGTTGTCGTAGCAAATCTGCACACGCCATCTGCCTTTCGAGTATTTCTTAACTTCTTTTACCGCAATACTTGTCCATGTGCAGCCGCGCTTGATATCTGCGTCTTTGGAAAGGCCCGTGTTGGTCTGGATCACGTCCCCGTCAGGATTGTACCACTTGAACTCGTAATTTTTGCCCTGCTCAAGATTGCGGTAACGCACCCATGCAATCACTTCCGTGTCGCTTTCGGTGAAATCCTCTGCTGAAACCGGACTGTTGCATTTTTCGTCGGCATATTGTTTTGTGAAAACAAATTCCGTTACGTCAAATTCCGTGTCCGAGTATTTGGAGCGGAAAGTAAAGGTGCTGTCGCCGTAAAATTTGCCGTCATAGACAAGTTCTGCACGCCATAAGCCGGAGTTGTAGCCCTGAAGCTTTTCCAGCGGAATGTGGGCCCACAGACATCCCTCTCCCAGATTGTTTTCAAGCGTACCCTGATTGGTCTGGGCAGGCTTGGTGTTGTCTTCCGGGCTGTACCAGTTGAAGAGATATGCTTTTTTGCCGGTTTCAAAATTGCGGTATTTTACCCATGCAATCACTTTTTCGTCATCGTCATTGAACGTGGAAACTTTGGAATCAGGTCCCTCACAATCTTTGTCTCCCGCTCCTTCATAATCGGTGGTGAAAGTAAAATCGCTGATTTCAAATTTCACTGCCGCGACATCGGAAGTAAAGTTGAAAGTCCCTTCCTTCTGTTTCTGTCCGTCATAGTAGAACTCCACACGCCACTGTCCGGAGCCGTATTTCCGCATATCTTCCGTATTAAGAATTGAACAGGAACAGCCGTTTCGGACCGCTTCACGATTATGTTCTCCGGTTCCGGTGATCTGAATGCCGGCGGGGGTGTACCATTTGAATTCATATTTTTTATTGTCACCGTAGAAGAAATAATGCACCCATGCGATCACCTTCGTGTCATCCTTGCTGAAAGAGGTGCGGGATACAGGCTTCTCGCATTTAGCCTCATCGCATTCATAATTTGTCGTAAAAAGCAGTTCTCTTGCTTCAAAATTCATGCTCGGATTGCTTGAAGTGAAAGAAAATTCCTTTGAGCCGTACTTCTGCCCGTCATAGTAAAACTCCACCCGCCAGTTTCCGGATCCGTATTCATGGAGTTTTTCTGTTGCCAGACTCTGCCATGAACAGGAAGTTCTGACGGTTTTATCCCGATAAACCGGCTCGCTTTCCAAGACTAATTCATTGTTTTTATTATACCATTTGAAATAAGCCGGTTTTCCGGCTTCAAAGTAGTTATACTTAACCCATGCAAACACATAAGTTTTGCTCTCATTAAAAGAAGTCTGGGAACTGGCGAGACGACATTCGCTTTCCGTATCTGCGGCTGACGGCTCCGTATCCGTGAAAAGAAAGTCTGTCAGTTCAAATTTTCTTTCATAAGAGAAGTCGAAATACTGAGTCTGATACAGCTTGGAATTGTAGTAAAACTCCACCCGCCATTTGCCCGGATCATACAGTTTGAGTCTTTCCGCCGTCATCGCGCCCCAGGAACAGGCTTCGCCGACATTCAGGGTCTGGGCATCTCCTTTATGCGTGTGATCGGCTTCCGTGCCGGTCTTGCCGGGACTGAACCATCTGAATTCAAATGACTTGTTTCCGGCTTCGACATTTTTGAAACCTGCCCATGCTGTCACCTGCGTATCGCTTTCGCTGAAGGACGTGCGGGACGAAGAAGGCTTTGTGCAGTCTGTTTTTGGAGATTCAGTCGTAAAAATAAAGTTTGTTACGGCAAATTCCGGCTTGGGCTGACTTGTCGTAAAGCTGAAAGACTTCTCTTGTGTATAATTTTTGTTCGCATATTCAAACACAACCCGCCACGAGCCCGAGCCGTACAACTGAAGATCCGCGAGGTCAAGGGACGTCCATGCACAGCCGCCGCTCGCGTCCTTGTCAAACTTTCCTTCAAAAGACTCGGCAAGAAGAATACCGCCGGGACTGTACCATCGAAATTTATAAGTATCTCCCACAGTGAAAGTGCGATAATACACCCATGCCGTAACCTTGCTGTCGCTGTCGTTGAAAGCGGTTCTGGCTGCGGGCGTCACACAATCATCCTGACGGGGCGTTTCGCTTGTAAAGACAAACTCTCTCAGTTCAAAATTTTTCCCCCATGAATTGGCAGTAAACTGAAAAGACACATCTTTTTGTTCTGTTCCGTCATAGTAAAACTTCACATGCCATGTACCCGGCGCGTATTCCTGAAGTTTTGCCGTGGAAATGCTGAACCATGAGCAGCCTTCAAGCGTGCTGACGCGGGACTTGCCATCCTCAGTCTGGGCGAGCGAGCCGTCCGGCGCGTACCATCTGACGGAATGACTTTTTACGCCTTCAAAATTCCGGTACAGAACCCATGCCGTCACCCATTTCACATTCTCGTTGAAAGCTGTTTGTGCTGTCGGTTTATTCGTACAGTCGCTGCCGGTTACGGGTGTCTCAGTTGTCAGGAGCATATCCGCGACCTCAAATTCTCCGCTGCTCGGGCCCGGAATCGTCAGTGTGATACTGATTTTCCGGTCATCCTGAAGCCCCTGATTGTCCGTTACGGTCAGTTGAACCGTGTAAGTTCCGGCGCTAGCAAATTCCAATGTCGCAATGCTGCCGCTGTACGTTTTTGAGGTGTCATCCAAACGCTTCCATTCATATTTGACGATGGTGCCGTCCGGATCATAAGATTTGGACGCGTCCAGACTCACCTTGAACGGCGCTGTATATGTCAGTTGTTTACTTTCAATGACAATCACCGGCGTCTGATTATCCGTATCTATCCAATATTCATGCCGGGTGTAGCGGTCATCTAAAATCGTGACTCCCTTTTTGTTGTAGGTACCGTCAGAAGGGAGGTCGGAATAAATTTCAATATCGGGAACGGAAACATGGAAAAAGTTCACATCCACCCTTCCGGTCACGTCAAACCAGATTTTCACAAAGAGATCGGGATTGTTTGAACTGCCCCATGAGACATCGCTCGGATTGGCGTAGAAATGCCCCCACAGCACCCGGTGACCGCCGGAAGTCGTGGCTTCGCCGCCCTGACGCCAGATTGCATCAATCGCGCCTTTTTCCACGCTGTCAATCACCGCGCCGATTTTAAGCCCTTTGACGGTGAGATAACCGGCGGGATTTCCGGTTGCCGCATATCCTGAAGGCGGATTCCCGTCTTCATTTTTTTCTTCTGTGTAGCTTTTGTCGTTCTGGTAATAATGCCGGATATATCTCCTTGTCATCGTGGTGGTGTCCTGTTCATCAGGAATGCCGTCATAAGGATAATCCGAATACACTTCTATATCCGGTACAGACACATGAAAGAAAT
Source organism: Desulfatirhabdium butyrativorans (assembly GCA_022736535.1). Taxonomy (GTDB): domain Bacteria; phylum Desulfobacterota; class Desulfobacteria; order Desulfobacterales; family JAIFKL01; genus JAIFKL01. The sequence goes on from DZCT01000352.1 coordinate 3,644, forward strand.
TGACATCAATCCGTCCGCCGTGATCTATCCAGATTTTGACAAACAAATCAGGATTTTGGGAACTGCCCCAGGTGACATCCGAGGGAGAGGCGTAGAAATATCCCCAGAAAACCTGATCGCCGGCTGCGGTTTTGTCTTCGCCGCCTTTTTTCCATACCGCTTCGATATTGCCCTTTTCCTCGGTGTGGATCACCGCTCGGATCCAAAGATCGGAAGTAATTTTGCTGCCGCTCCCATAAACAGAGCCGGGAGCGTAAGCGACCGCCGCCAGCAGCATCAACGCTAAGAAACATCTTTTCATCACTTTTTTTCCTCCTCTTTTTTTTTGCCACGAATGGACACAAATTTTTCACAAATTGAAAAACACGAATTATTTTTTAATTTAATTCATTCGTTTTAATTCGTGATATTCGTGGCAAAAAACAATTTAGCCACGAATGGACACAAATTTTTCACGAATTGAAAAACACGAATTATTTTTTAATTTAATTCATTCGTTTTAATTCGTGATA
>DZCT01000352.1:4255-5474 GCA_022736535.1 Desulfatirhabdium butyrativorans
TTCGTGTCATTCGTGGCAAAAAACAACACACTCTTCCCTCATTTTGAGTAATCAAAATATATTTTTGTACAAAAGCGGCTGTCGTAGCAAAATTCCGCTCTCCACTGACCGCTTGCGTATTTGTTGAGAAGTTCCGTGTAAATGCTGCCCCACGAACATCCGTTGCTGAATTTATCCCGCCCCCCGGGGTTTTCCTGAATCAGCACATTCGCCGGACTGTACCACTTGAATTTATGGGTTTTCCCCGCTTCATAATTCTCATAATCCGCCCATGCGGTCACATAGCCGTCGGCGGTTTTGAATGAAGTTGAGGCTGTCGGCTTTGCGCACTCGCTGCCCGGGGTTTCTTTGGTCAGCAAAAATTGCTTCAGTTCAAAGTCCGTATCCGGGTCCGCCTCAAAATCAAAATTTCCTTCCCAATACAGCCGGTTGTCGTAATAAAATTTCACCGTCCATCTGCCCGGATAATCATGAAGCTTTGCTGTTGAAATTCTTTCCCATGAACATCCGTAGCGAATTTCTTCTCCCCGTGAGCCGGTATTTTCCTGAATCAGCGTGTTTTCAGAATTGTACCACTCAAACCTGTAATTTTTGCCCTGCTCGGAACTGCAATATTCTATCCATGCAATGACTTCGCCGTCTTTGTCGTTGAACAAAGTTTCCGATGCGGGCTGCTGACAGTCATCCGGCGGTATTTCAATGCTGAAAACGCCGGCGCCGAGACAGTATTCATGCCGGACATAGCGGTTTTCCAGCGTTGCTGTTCCTTTCCGATCATAAACACTTCTGTCGGGAAAAGCGGAATAAACCTCGATATTCGGCACGGAAACATGAAAGAAATTCACATCGGTTCTGCCGCTGACATCAAACCAGATTTTGACAAAAACATCAGGATTTTCCGGGCTTCCCCAGCTTACATCTTTGGGATTGGCGTAAAAATATCCCCAGATCACCTGATCGCCCCGCCCGGTCAGGGCGTCGCCGCCTTTATACCACAGGGCGTTGATATTGCCTTTGTCCTCAGTTTTGATAACTGCGCCGATTCTGAGCTGACTTGCCGGGACATCTCCCGGGGGATTGTTGACAGGCGCGGCACCCTGCCCCGCATCTGTGTCTTCATACTGTTTGTCTTTATGGCTTTCGCCTTTCTGATAATAATGCCGCATGTATCTTCTGAACGTGTTGACCGTTCCCTGTTCATGCGGCGAGCCGCTGTAAG
>DZCT01000732.1 GCA_022736535.1 Desulfatirhabdium butyrativorans
TGGCGGTAATTGTCTCTGCGATAAGTATCACATCAGCCGCAAAGGGAGAAGAACCGGGAGCTATCCAAGTCCTGTATGCTTTGACTCATTATGTTGACAGACCGACCCGAGTTTCCAATATATGGATGAGATGGGAACCTGTCGAAGTGGACGGAATCGCCTGCCGCTACTATGTATGGTTTGATAACGATCCTGATTATATTATTGATGAGGAATTTGCGAGTTTTTATACTTCCGGAGATGCGACGCAGATTGTCAGCCTGGATTACGCAGAAGACAGCCCGGATGATGTTGCCTATTACTTTCACATCGCAACCGACTGTGCCGGAAAACTCGGTCCGACAGAAACTGCGGGGCCCTTCCGTATTGATGTTGTTCCGCCCTCCGGCGTGAGCGTCACAGCACCGGAAGTCACTTCCGCCCGAACCGTGCAGTTGACCCTGAAAGCCGAGGGTGCTTCGGAAGTTTTTATCAGCAATATCGGATACGAAGGAGAGGACAGCAGATGGGAAGAAATGCCGGAAAGCCCGCAGGAAAAGGAATGGGAACTGAGCGAAGGCGGGGGCGATAAAACAATATATGTCCGTTTCAGAGATATTGCCGGAAACAAAGCCGATGCCTCAACTGTTGCAAAGCTGATCATTCCCGGAGATATTGACGGTAACGGAACACCCGATCTCCGGGACGGCATACTGGCTTTGAAAATATCTGTCGGAACAGGTACAGAGGGCGTTCGTGTTTATTCTGAGGCGGCTGCGGGCGGCAACAAAAAAATCGGTATGGAAGACGCCGGCTATATTCTCCGCCAGATTCAGTAAAATCATAATTATCTTAACCTTGCGAAAATTCCGCCTGCTTTAACACGCCGAGATTTTTGATTTGTATCTTCATCACATATAATCCTTGAAATCCTCTGACGGTTCATCAAGCAATGTAGGGTGGGCATGAAATGCCCACCTTACCGTCCGCAAGGTGGGCAGCAAGCTGCCCACCCTACCTATCCCCGCACTTTCACCGAAGGAAAAAGCTGTGTATCGGTATGCGGAAGGAATTTTGCCGCGCTGAAGCGGTTCATAAATTCCTGATTCACATTCAGTTCAAGATAAGTGATCCGATCCCGGATCCTGTCAATTTCCGCGAGCGCGTCAGGCGACGTCAGCGCCATCGCAGCCCCGCCCAGCGAACTGTTTCCCAGCGGCTTGTATGTCTCAAGCGGCAAATCCGGAATCAT
>DZCT01000353.1 GCA_022736535.1 Desulfatirhabdium butyrativorans
ACATGGGATTGACAGCGGAAAATATCGCGTCTATGTATGGCATCAGCCGTCAGGAACAGGATGAACTCGGTGTTCTGAGCCATACCCGCGCCAGAAAAGCCATCAAAGAGGGACTTTTTAAGGCGGAAATCGTGCCGGTGACCATCAAAACCCGGAAAGGCGATGTGATTTTTGATACCGATGAGCGTCCCATGGATACCGATATGGAGAAAATGGGAAAACTGAAACCCGCATTCAAAAAAGACGGAACGGTAACTGCCGGAAATGCTTCAGGCATCAATGATGCGGCAGCCGCGGTTCTGATGATGACGGCGGAAAAAGCAAAATCGCTGAAACTTGAGCCGATTGTCAAGATTAAAGCTTTTGCCGGCGGCGGACTGGACCCGGCGTATATGGGACTGGGACCCGTGCCTGCGGTCAGAAAAGTCTTGAAAGCAACGGGAATGTCCATCAAAGACATGGACATGATCGAGTTGAATGAAGCTTTTGCGTCTCAGGCAATCGGCTGTATGCGGGAACTCGGCATTGCCACCGACAAACCCAATGAACTGGGAAGCGGCATCTCGCTGGGACATCCCATCGGCTGTACAGGCGCACGCCAGATGGTCACGGGCATGTACCAGATGCAGCGCAAAGGCTACAGCACGGGCTTGATCAGCATGTGCATCGGCGGGGGCATGGGCATGGCAATGATTGTGGAACGGTAAAACGGGGGCGACTCACTCCGGAGTGCTGAAATGAAATTTTAGCAGCATTTTAGCATAGCAACAGCAACAGCAAGAATTTCGCTTCGCTCATTTTTGCACTCCGGATGCTACGGATCAGAAACAAAGTTTTTTCTTTACTTATTTATGTGTTATTGATATAAATCAGAAGGTCTGCAAAGCGGGTTTCTATATTCCGTTCCGGAGTGCAAAAATTGTTTTTTTTGCATCTGTGCGAAAAATAATTTTCGCACTCCGGAGTACATAAAAAAACTTAGGGGGATTGATAAAAAATGAGCATCAGCAGAAAATTGGGGACATTGGTTTTTTTCGGCGTTCCGGCAATCATCGGCGGCGGCATTGTTTACGCCCTTTTCGGCGACAGTTATGCGGCAGTTTCTGTTTATGAAATTGCGCTGCTGATAACAGCCGGCGCGTTTGCCAGAGCGTAAATCGTCTGTCCTTTTTGGCTTAACCTCTTATCCTTGAATTTTTGCCGCCGCGCCTGTTTTCACATTTCTGATCAGAACTGTTAAGCTCTCGTTATCTCGTTCCCACGCTCTGCGTGGGAACGTCCTACGGAGTGCAAAAATGAGCGAAGTGAACTTTCTGCTTTTACGCTGAAATTTCATTTCGGCGCTCCGGAACGCGGACGCGGAGCGTGGGAACGAGAAACAACAACATCCGATATGATGATACGGCGTGGCGGTCCTTTTGCAAAAACCGGTTTTATACTGTTGAAGGACATATTTTTGGAATTTCAACCGTAGGGGCAACCCCCTGTGGTTGCCCTTTCTGTAGGGTGGGCATTTCATGCCCACCCTACAATTAACTGTTGAAGGGTAAGCACGGGGGCTTACTCGCTACGGATTTTCTTCAAAAGCCGGTCTTTTCTTTATCAAAAAAATAACAGAATAACAGCACAGGAGCGATATGTTTACAGAGAAAACGCCCGAAATCAGCATTGAGACTGAGATGAAAAAATCTTATCTCGATTATGCCATGTCTGTGATTATCGGGAGGGCTTTGCCGGATGTCCGCGACGGTCTGAAACCCGTTCACCGCCGCACTTTGTTTGCCATGCACGATATGAAAAACGACTGGAACAAGCCTTATAAAAAGTCGGCGCGTGTGGTGGGAGATATTTTGGGCAAATACCATCCCCACGGCGACAGTTCGGTCTATGACACGATTGTGCGGATGGCACAGGATTTTTCTTTGCGATACCCGCTGGTGAACGGTCAGGGCAATTTCGGTTCTGTGGACGGTGATCCGCCTGCTGCCATGCGTTACACGGAAATCCGCATGGCAAAAATCGCCCATGAAATGCTCATGGACATTGAAAAAGAGACTGTTCCTTTTGTTCCGAATTACGATGAATCTCTGACAGAGCCTTCGGTGCTTCCGGCAAAAATCCCCAATCTGTTAGTCAACGGGTCTTCAGGTATTGCCGTGGGAATGGCGACCAACATTCCGCCCCACAATCTTTCCGAAGTCATTGAAGCCGTAACATCGCTGATAGACAATCCCATGCTCACGTCCCGGGAACTGATGCAGTTTGTGCCGGGTCCCGATTTCCCCACCGCGGCAATGATTCACGGCACCAAAGGCATTCGCGAGGCTTATGAAAGCGGGCGCGGCATCATACGGATTCGGGCAAGGGCGGTGGTTGAAAAAGACAAAAAAAACGGAACAGAAACCATTGTGGTCACGGAAATTCCCTATCAGGTCAACAAGGCAAGGCTTATCGAAAAAATTGCGGAACTGATGAAAGACAAGCAGTTGGAAGGCGTCAAATATGTAAGGGACGAATCAGATCGGGAGGGAATGCGGATTGCCGTGGGGCTGAAAAAAGATCAGATTGCGGAGGTGATTCTCAATCAGCTTTATAAGCATACACAGATGGAAAACAGTTTCGGCATTATCTTTCTGGCGATTGTGAACAACAGGCCCCAGTTGTTTACGCTCAAAGAAATGCTGGAGCATTTTATTCTTCACCGGAAAGAAATGGTGATTCGCCGGACCCGCTATGATCTGAAAAAAGCAGAGGAACGCGCCCATATTCTCGAAGGTTTGAAAATCGCGCTTGAGAATTTAGATGCCGCGGTCGCCCTGATTCGGGAATCCAAAACATCGAAAGACGCCAAAGACCGTTTGGTTGAAGTTTTCAGCCTGACGCCTGTTCAGGCGCAGGCAATTTTAGATATGCGCCTGCATCGGCTCACCGGTCTTGAGCAGGAAAAAATTATCGAAGAATACCAAAGTCTTTTGAAAGATATTTCCAGATATAAAGAAATTCTCGGCTCCGATGCGCTGGTGCTTAAAATTATAAAAGACGAACTTATTGAGATACAGAAAGAATTCGGAGACAGACGCCGGACCGAAATCCTTGAAGAGACAAAAGAAATCACCATGGAAGATATGATTGTGGAAGAAGATATGGTGGTGACGATTTCTCAGAACGGCTATATCAAACGGAATCCGATTACGCTTTATCAGAACCAGCGCCGGGGCGGCAAAGGCAAAACCGCAATGGGAACAAGAGAGGAGGATTTTGTCGAGCATCTGTTTGTGGCTTCCACCCATCATACATTTCTCTTTTTCACAAACATGGGGAAAGTTTACTGGTGCAAAGTTTATGACATTCCGCAGGCGGGCAGGGCGAGCAAAGGCAAGGCAATTGTGAATCTGCTGAATTTCAAGGAAGATGAGAAGCTTACCACTGTGCTTGCCGTGCCGTCATTTGAGCCGGGCAGCTATATTATCATGGCGACCAAGAACGGGCTTGTCAAAAAGACGGATATTATGGCTTACAGCCGCCCCAGAGCCGACGGCATCATCGCTCTGAACCTGCGTCCAGATGACGAACTGATTACGGCAAGGATTACCGACGGCACATTCAACGTGTTTCTGGGTTCTGCGATGGGAAAATCCATCCGCTTCCTTGAGTCGGATGTCCGCCCCGCGGGACGGGCGGCGCAGGGTGTGCGCGGCATAAGGCTTTCTGCCAGCGACCGGATTGTGGGCATGGAAGTGCTGAGTCACGGTCAGAACCTGTTTACCGCAACGGAAAACGGTTACGGAAAGCGGACTTCCATTGACGAATATCCGGTTCAGAAGCGCGGGGGAAAAGGCGTGATTACCATCAAAACCAGCGAGCGCAACGGGCAGGTGGTGGCGATTGTGCTGGTGGAAGACGATGATGATCTGATGCTGATGACGGATTCGGGAAAACTGATCCGCATTCCCATCAGCGAGATCAAGGTCATCAGCCGGAACACGCAGGGCGTAAGACTCATGGGCATGGATAGCAATGAAAAGCTTGTCGGCGTGGCGAGGCTTGCGGAAAAAGAAGAAGCGGATGAAGCGGACGTGGAAATTGAAGCAGAATAAAAGGCTTTTTATTTTTGCCACGAATGACACGAATTTTTCACGAATAATAAGTAAAATGAGTTTTTTCTCGTTCTCACGCTCTGCGTGGGAATGCAGACCGGACGCTCCGCGTCAATGTCATTAAGTTAAGGGCGGGACATTAATCTTCACCCTTTTTTAAAGGGGGACCGAGGGGGATTTTCGGCTGTTCACGCAGAAATCCCCCCTGCCCCCCTTTAAAAAAAGGGGGGGGTTCCGCTTAACTTGACGGCATTGACGCTCCGCGTGGGAGCGAGAAGAAGTTATTCGTGTCATTCGTGCAATTCGTGGCGAAAAACACACACTTTAAGAACGTCAAATGACAAAAAAAAATATAAAAATCGGAGTGGTGGGCGCGGGAAGCTGGGGAACTGCCATCGCCGATCTTCTGGCGGCAAAGGGCTTTCTCACAAATCTCTGGGTCTTTGAAACAGAAGTCAAAGAGCAGATTCAGAATTGCAGAGAAAACAAGGTCTTTCTTCCGGGATTTTCTCTTTCGGAGAATTTGTTTCCCTCCAGTGATCTTGCCGAAGTCGTGTCGGGCAAAGACCTTGTGGTGATTGTGGTCCCCTCGCATGTGATGCGGGGAACCGCAGAGAAACTGGCTCCTTATCTGTCAGAAGATACGGTGACGGTTTCGGCTTCCAAAGGCATTGAAAACAAAACTCTTTTAACCATGTCCGGCGTGCTGGGAGACATTCTTCCCGGCATTCCCGAAAAACGCTTTGCCGTGCTGTCGGGACCGAGTTTTGCCCGTGAAGTGGCAAGCCGCTTTCCCACTGCTGTGGCGGTCGCGTCAAAGGAACGGCATGTCGCGGAATTTGTGCAGCAGACTTTTGCCACGCCTTATTTCAGGGTTTATCGGAACGATGACATTATCGGCGTTGAACTGGGCGGGTCTGTGAAAAATGTGATCGCCATTGCTTCAGGCATTATAGACGGAATGGGCTTGGGCTTGGACACACGGGCGGCGCTGATCACCCGGGGTCTTACGGAAATGCGGCGTTTAGGATTAAGTCTCGGCGCAAATCCGCGTACATTCACGGGTCTTGCAGGCGTGGGCGATCTGGTGCTGACCTGTACCGGAAATCTGAGCCGCAATTACACCGTGGGAAAACAGATCGGAGAGGGAAAGACTTTGGCGGAGATTCTGTCGGAAATGCGGATGGTTGCGGAAGGCATCAAAACCGCAGAATCCGTTTACAATCTTTCCCGCAAGTTGGAAGTTGAAATGCCGATTTCCCATGAGATATATCATATTCTCTATGATAATGTCTCTCCCAAAGAAGCGGTTTACCGGCTGATGACCCGTAATCTGAAACATGAGTTGGATGAATGTTA
>DZCT01000354.1:0-2078 GCA_022736535.1 Desulfatirhabdium butyrativorans
TTTGCGAACTTTGCGTGCTTTGCGAGAAATTTTTATTTTCAATTCTCGATTTCATCCAAAAACCTGCTCTTTTTCGCGCTGTTGCCCATGCGGAATGTGGCATAGCTCATAAACAGATATTTTTCCGCACGGGTGATCGCGACATACATCAGCCGCCTTTCTTCCTGAAATTCGCTTTCCGAAGACTTGGATCGCCAGTGCGGCAGCAAATCTTCTTCGCAGCCTGCAATGAAAACAACATGATATTCCAATCCTTTGCTGGCGTGTATGGTGGAAAGCTTCACGCCCCGGGTTTTGTCTTCATTTTCTTCAGGTTTGTCCTCGTGAATCAAATCCACTTCTTCCAAGTAGTCCAGAAGCGTTTCTTTTTTTGACGCTGACCAGATCAGTTCTTTGATGTTCTCTTCCCTTGAAACATAATCCGCCGTATCATCTTTTACATATTTCCTGAGATATGCCATGTAGTCAAATTCCGACAAAATCTTGCGGATAGCCTTTTCAGGAGTCATACTCCGTATTTCATCAAGCGTCTGTATCAACCGACTGAGCGCATTGTGATTTTTGCTGCTCATCAGCTTTTCCGCAACAACCTTGCGTGTGGCTTCCTGAAGGCTTACGCCGGCTGTTCTTGTCTCTCCGATTTTCTCAACCGCTTTTTTGCCGATGCCGCGTGGCGGAATATTAATGATGCGCTCAAAAGAAATATCGTCTTTCGGAAACACCGCCGATTTGATGTAAGCATTTATATCCATGATCTCTTTTCGCTCGAAAAAGCCTTTTGAACCCATCAGTTGATACGGAATGCCGAGACTTCTGAAAGCTTTTTCAAACACACGGGAACAGAATTTGGTACGATACAGCACTGCCATTCTGTCAATGGGAATGCCTGTATCTGCAAGGACTTTGATCTTTTTCCCGACCCATGCGGCTTCATCTTCTTCGTCAGAAAATTTCTTCAATTCCACATCGCCGCCGTGCTTTTCGGAAAAGCATTTCTTTTCCATCCGTTGCGTATTGTGTGAAATCAGCTTGTCGGCAATCTGCACAATTTCATCTGCGGAACGGAAATTCTGCTCTAAGCGGAATATTTTTGCATCTTTATATTTCTTGGGAAAAGAAAGAAACTGGTCAATATCGCTTCCCCTGAAACCGTAAATCGCCTGATAATCATCGCCGACACAGAAGAGATTGCCGTTTTTCACGAGCATATCGGTCAGCACCGCCTGAAGCGGATTGGTGTCCTGAAATTCATCGCAGAGAATATATTCAAACAGATTCTGATAATATTCCCTGACATCTTTGTGATCTCTGAGCAGATCACGGGTTTTGAGCAGAATATTGTCAAAATCAACCGCATTTCTGGCAAAGAGTTGATTTTCATAAGCTTTGAAGACTTCTGCCAGCGGAATCATTTGAACACGGGGACGCAGATCAAAATATTTCAGGGGATTTCCCGTGTTCTTCGCCCTTGAAATATGATATTGAATCAGCGAAACATGCTTTTTGTCAAAATTCATGCCGATGATGATTTCTTTCAAAAGCTTTTCCTGCTGATACGCATCGTAAATCTGAAGCGGCGATTTGTATCCCAGCAGGTTGCAATGGCGTTTCAGCATTCTGAAGCACGCGGAATGATAAGTTCTCACCCAAGGGAATTTATTTTCCGGCACTCCCGTCAAACTCAGAAGGCGGTTTTTCATTTCCTCTGCGGCTTTGTTGGTGAAGGTAATCGCCAGAATCCGCTCGGAACGGAAGCCCTTCTGAATGAGATTCACGATTTTGTTTGTCAGAACGGTCGTTTTTCCGGAACCCGCGCCGCTCACAACCAGCGTGGGCGCGCCGATAAATTCTACGGCTTTCTTTTGTTCGTCAGTTAATTTCATATTTTTTCAATTAATTCGGAGGTATTTTTTTGCCACGAATGAACACGAATCAAAGCACGAACTGAAGCGCACGAATTGATATTTAAAAAAATTCGTGTCTGCTTTTTCGTGGAAAATCCGTGTTCATTCGTGGCTGAAAATTTTGCCACGAATGAACACGAATCAAAGCACGAACTGAAGCGCACGAATTGATAT
>DZCT01000354.1:2178-5456 GCA_022736535.1 Desulfatirhabdium butyrativorans
TTTTGCCACGAATGAACACGAATCAAAGCACGAACTGAAGCGCACGAATTGATATTTAAAAAAATTCGTGTGCGCTTTTTCGTGAAAAATCCGTGTTCATTCGTGGCGAAAAAAATACAGTAATTTTCATAAATTGCCTGCCAGCCTCACCAATCCGTTCACATCTAATATGAGTCCGACTCTGCCGTCGGGCATGATTGCACTGCCGGAAATACCGGGAATATTCCGTATCATTTCACCCAATGTCTTGATGACAATCTGCTGGCTGCCGATTAACTCGTCAATCATCAGCCCGACCTGACGCCCCTCATCTTCCACAATCATCACAACGGCAAGGGTCGGATCACGGACATCGCCTTCAATGCCGAAGAGTTCCGCAAGCCGGAGCAGCGGAATGAGCCGTCCCTGCAAATTCAGCACCGTTCCCCGGTGATGCACGGTTGACAGCGATTTTTGTTCGGGACGCACAGACCTTACAATCGAAATTGTGGGGATCACATATCGCTCTGTCCCCACCCGAACCACCATGCCGTCAATGATCGCGAGGGTCAGCGGAAGCGTCATTTTAAAAACACTTCCTTTGCCGAATTCGGACTGAATTTCAATCTGTCCCCGAATGGCTTCCAGATTCTTTTTCACCACATCCATGCCCACGCGCCGTCCTGAAACATCGGAGACAATCTCGGCTCCGGAAAAACCCGGCTCAAAGATCAGATTGAATATTTCCCGGTCTGTCAGGGTCCCGTCTTTCATCTGTTTTTCGGAAATTGCCCGCCCCTGTCCCGCAAAACCTCTTTCCGCAGCTTTTGACAGAATTGCGTTGCGGTCAAAGCCTTTTCCGTCATCTTTCACCTCAATAACGACATTTCCGGCTGAATGATATGCCGACAGTTTGACGGAGCCGGAAGAAGGTTTTCCTTTTTTCTCTCTGACCTCGGGGGCTTCGATGCCGTGATCCACGGCATTTCGGATGATATGCAGCAGCGGATCGTTTATCATATCAATCATGTTCCGGTCAATTTCCGTCTCTTCGCCTTCGGTGACAAAAAGGATGCTTTTGCCGAGACTGCGGGCAAGATCACGGACAATACGCGCCATTTTCTGAAACATGGGCCTGAGCGGCGTCATTCGCATCGTCATACTCATACTTTGCAGTTCCCGGACAATCTTGCTGCTGTGATTCACTTTTTTTTGTAAATCATGGTACCTGCCGCCGGCAAGGGCTTCGTCCTGCGCCACCATCGAATGCGCCACCACTAATTCGCCCACAGCGTCAATAAAACGGTCTAAGCGTTCAACTGGCACACGGACAGAAGATTCGGCATTTTTTGAGTTCGGATGCCGAGATGCAGATGCGGTATTTTCAGCAAACGGCATATCAGCTTTTAACAGCAGTTCAGGCAATATCTCATCTGCTTCCCGATCTTCGGAAAACGCTTCATTCTCTTCAGTACTCTCAACAGGCTGAGATTTCGGCTCCTGTTTCAAAACAGTTTCAACGACAGATGAATCTGAGATTTCTCGCTCCGCTCGAAATGACAGGGTATCCGCTTGAAATGACAGGGTATCCGCTTGAAATGACAGGGTATTTGCTCGAAATGACAGGGGATCCTCTTGAAATGACAGCGGCGCGGGCTTGGAAAATTCATCGGAAATTCCTGCCCGTTCCGGTTTGGCAAGCATCTGAATCAGTTCGTCATAACCCTCCGGCTCGAAAAAAGCCCCGCCCTTTACAGCGTGCTGAAGCCCCTGAAAAAGTTCCTTGAGTATGTCAACAGAACGGAGTGCGAGATCCGCGTATCCGCCGCTGAAACGGATTTCCCGGTTACGGATACGGCTTAAAAAAGATTCGGCATGATGGGCGACTTCCGTTATCCGGGCAAGCTTGAAAAAGCCGGAGGTCCCTTTGATGTTGTGGAATGCCCGAAAGACTGTGTTCACAGCCTCCATGTTGTTGGGATCGCTTTCAAGCAGCAGCAATGCCTCTTCAACATTCATCATCATGTCGCTGCTTTCCGAGATAAAAGCTTCGATGAGTTCAAGATCGAGTTCGGCAGGCAGGCTGATTTCGATTTTGCCGGTTTCAGCCGGAGCGCCCTTCTTATCGCCAATCGCCGTGTTTTCTACGCTCCGGTCATTCAGGGCGACACGAGAAATCTTCTCGGAAATTCCCTCCTGAACTGCCGCATTTATTGCGGCTTCGAGCCGTCTGCCCGCCTGAGCCAGCTTATCCGCTCTTGCCGGGAGCGGAAGCATCCGCGAGGGGTCTGTATCGGATATATCTGTAATAACATTATAAGCTTGTAAAATTTTTTCTTTACAGGATTCGGGACAGGATTCATGTTCGCATAAGATATTCAATAAATCTTTGAGAGAAGCCAATTTGGAGAAATCATCCGGCTCAGTTTGGATGAGAATCGCTGCCGCATCATTAAGGGATGAAATCAAATACTCTCTTAACGATTCGGAATCATGATTAAAATCATTTTGTTTGTCTTTATCTGATGACATCATATTCTTTTGTTGCACAAGGGCGCGCGTCTGCCGCCTGCTATTTCAAAACAGCGGAGATACAGGCATTATGCGTGTCCCATAGGCTCTATGTCTTTTAAATTACGTTCTTTTCCATCGTGCTTCTGTTCTTCGATTTCCAGCCGGTTCCCGGAAAGGTTTTTGTAAAATTCAATCATATAAATCACTTTAGAGATAAAAAGCCCCCTCACAAGGTATCCGACGGCAAACTGCTGGGCAGGACTCATACGCTCCTGCTCCAATAAATCCAGAATTTTTTTAATCACGGGAGATACGCCCGAATGAATTTGCTTCTGAATTTCAGTCAGTTCGCCGTCTTTCACAGCGCCCCATATCGCAGGCACAATGTAAACATTCGGTTCGGCGAGCAATGTTTTTTTATATATTTTGAATAATTCCAAAGAAGTTTCATCAATGAGCCTTTCAATGGTTCTGGCAAAAGCCACAACATCGTCTCTTTCTTTGTCCTCTTTGCCTTTATCCCTTGATTTTTTTGAAAAAAAATTCCAAAACATTTTAATATTCCTTAATTTTAACTCATGTTACGCAGAAAAATCTGTAACCCCCCTTTACAAAAGGGGGGCCAGGGGGGATTTCATCACTCACAGAAAATCCCCCTTCATCCCCCTTTACAAAAGGGGGAAATATACTGATCCGATTTTGTTTTTTTGCCGCAGACGCACACAGACGCACACAGACAGGTATCCGAAAACGGAATACGGCGTACATGCAGAAAATATGCCGTA
>DZCT01000733.1 GCA_022736535.1 Desulfatirhabdium butyrativorans
AAGCTCTGACGCACAAGCCGCGACCTGCAACCTGCGACCTGCGACCTGCGACCTGCGACCTGCAACCTGCAACCTGCGCCAAACTCCGTGTCGGCGTGGTCGGCGTCGGCTATCTCGGCAAATTCCATGCGGAAAAATATGCCCGGATGGCGGATGTCGAACTTGTCGGCGTGGCAGATATTGATATGCAGCAAGCTGAAAATATTGCCGGAAAGCTTGGAACAAAAGCCTATCGCCGGCATCAGGAACTTATCGGAAAAGCAGATGCGGTGAGCGTAGTCGTTCCGACGCACGACCACTTTGCTGTGAGCAAAGATTTTTTAGAAAATAACATAGATGTTCTTATTGAAAAGCCCATGACCAGCACGCTTGAAGAAGCGGATGAACTGATCCGAATTGCGGAGTCAAGGGGGCTTATCGTGCAGGTGGGGCATCTGGAGCGATTCAATCCGGCAGTAGTTGCACTGCATGGAATCGTAAAAAAGCCGATGTTTATCGAGTCGCACCGTCTCAGCGTTTACAAAGGACGAAGCATGGATGTCAGCGTTGTGCTTGATCTGATGATACATGATATTGATATTATATCAAATTTTGTCAAATCAGAGGTCAGAAAAATTCATGCTTCGGGCGTTTCCATCATTTCAGGGCTTTTAGACATTGCCAACGCCCGTCTGGAATTTGAAAGCGGATGCGTCGCCAACGTGACCGCCAGCAGAATTTCAATGAAAAATGAAAGAAAAATCAGGCTGTTCCAGAAAGACGCCTATTTTTCTGTGGATTTTGCGAGCCGGGAAATCACTGCTGTGCGGATGCGGGAGGATTCGGGAAGTGAAATGCCGCATCTATATGATAATACGTCAAATTTTGAACTGATACCCGGTACGGAAATTACTCAGACACGCTTTGCGGATGGCGATGCGCTGGAGCAGGAACTGAAATCCTTTGTGAATGCAGTCAGGAAACGGGAAACATCTGAAGTTACAGGGCAGATGGGACGGGACGCCTTAAAGATCGCTCTGAGTATTATGGAACAGATCAGAAGAAAAAATGACTGACATCAGTAGGGCGGGCATTTCATGCCCATCCTACTGCTAATTTGATAAACGTAGTATTAGACTTTTTCAGAAATAAAAAAGGTTCTCGCAAAGGACGCGGAGAGCGCAAAGGAATTAAGATTTCCCGCCGCGCCCGAAATGACATTCCGACAGCTTTGCGGTCTCTGCGGC
>DZCT01000355.1 GCA_022736535.1 Desulfatirhabdium butyrativorans
TTTTTAAACTCTGTGTTCTCTGTGTCTTCTCTGTGATCTCTGTGGGAAAAAAATGCACATCACATAAAAATATATTTACGGTTACTTGCGACGGGCAAGTCATCTCTGATGATTAAGATGATAAAATTCCTCCCGCGCATCCGATGTTTTCTCAAATTTTTGTTTGAAAAAATATATAAAATTATAGAATAATATTTACAATTCAAACAGTTGAAGACTGAATGCCGATCCGTTCCCTATAATTGAAATACTTTTATTATGAATCATAAACCTGAAATTGTCAAGACCCGCACCCTAAAAATCCGAGGCAAACGCATGGAGGTGGAAGAAGATAAGAGAACGCCGCAGGGTTTAATAATTACAACATACTGAATATGCAATTCAATATATGAAAAAAGAACGCATCTGCGCTGCCTGAAAAGTAAAGGGGAAATGTGTCATTTCCCCCTTGAAAAAATATGAGTTATGCGATTCCCAGTTTGAATTTGAGCGATTTGAGCGTATTCTTCATCAGCATGGTGATAGTCATCGGTCCTACGCCGCCGGGTACCGGTGTGATGGAGCCTGCGATTTCTTTGGCTGCATCAAAATCCACATCGCCTCTCAGAATGGCCTTTCCGGTCTTTTCGTTGACGCCGATTCGGTTCACGCCCACGTCAATGACGCACGCACCGGGTTTGATCCATTCAGGCTTGACAAGTCCCGGAACGCCCGCAGCAACGATCAGAATATCTGCCCGTTTGCAGTGAAAAGCAAGGTCTTTGGTGCGGGTGTGAACGATGGTCACGGTCGAATCTGCGCCGGGACCTTTCTGAAGCATCATGTTTGCAATGGGTTTTCCCACGATGTTGGAGCGTCCCACCACCACCACTTCCGCGCCGCTGGTTTTCGTGCCGGAGCGGACAATCAGTTCCTGAATGCCTGCGGGCGTACAGGGCGGAAATTTGACTTCCGCGCCGCCGATCATCAGGCGTCCCACATTGACCGGATGGAATCCGTCAACGTCTTTGTCCGGGTCAATGGCGTTCAGCACCTTTTTTTCATCCACATGCTTGGGAAGGGGCAGTTGAACGAGAATGCCGTTAATGGAGTCGTCTTTGTTGTACTTGTCAATCAGCGCCAGAAGAGCCGCTTCGGAAATATCCACCGGCTGGCTGTCCTGAATCTCCTTGAAACCCACCTGATGAGCGGTTTTGATTTTCAGCGTGACATAAGATATGGAAGCGGGATTTTCACCCACCAGAATGGTCACAAGCCCGGGAACAACACCGTGTTTCGCTTTGATTTCATCAACTTCCCTTTTAATTTCTTTAAGGATTTCCTCACGGATTTCTGTTCCCATGATGAGCTTTGCCGACATGTCTGAATCTCCTTTCACAATGATAAAAGTTATAAGTTTCTCTTATTTCTGAACGACCTGTCCTTTTTAGTGGAATAAATCTCTGATGTCAAGAAAAGAAAGAGGTTCGGGGTTCGGGGTCAGAGGTTCGGGGTCAGGAAAAGGAAACCCGCCCGCCCCGAACCTCTAAACTCTGACCCCTAACCCCCTATCCTCCTTCAGCCCGCACATCAGATTCATATTCTGAACTGCCTGTCCTGCCGCGCCTTTTACCAGATTGTCAATCGCGGACATCAGAATCAGCCGGTTATTGCCTTCATCCAATTTGAATCCGATGTCGCAGAAATTCGTTCCCCGCACATGCAGCGTGTCCGGGGGACGGTTTCCGGTGATGCGGACAAAATGACGTCCGGCATAAAAAGCTGTGAGACAGTCTTCAATATCCTGCGACCGCACTTTCCGCGCAAGGCTCGCATAAGTTGTTGTCAGCATTCCCCGGGACATCGGCACAAGATGGGGAACAAAGGTGATATTTACCGGCGTTCCGGCTTCGCGGCTCAACACCTCGTCTATTTCAGGATTATGCCGATGCTGCGCCACTTTATACGCCTTGAAAGATTCTGTGACTTCACAGAAATGCACGGTCAGAGAGGGAGACCTTCCCGCGCCGCTCACGCCGGATTTTGAATCTGAAATAATGCTACGGGAATCGAGCATCCCGCTTTTCAGCAAAGGAATCAGGGGCAGCAGCACGCTGGTCGGATAACACCCCGGATTGCCGACAACCGCCGCGTCCCGGATACGGTCCGCATAGACTTCGCAAAGCCCGTAAACAGCTTTTTCAAGCAAATCCTTTGCGGTATGCGGCTGATAAAAAGCCTCATATTTTGCCACATCACTGAATCTGAAATCAGCGGAAAGGTCAACAACTTTTTTCCCGCGCCTGACAAATTCGGGAACAATCTCCATCGGAAGTTTATGGGGAAGCGCGGTAAAGATAAAATCCGCATGGTCGCAGATTTCATCCGCAGACAATGCCTTGCACGTTAAATCAACAACCCCTGCCATTGCCGGAAAAACTTTGTCAAACCGCAGACCGGCATATTGCCGGGAAGTCAGAATTGTCAGTTCTGCTTCCGGATGTCCCGAAAGGATGCGAACCAATTCTGCGCCCGCGTAGCCGGTTGCGCCGATGACAGCGACTTTAATCATATATTTTTTCTCTTCGGTTTTTTGGATTTCTTAATTATAGAAGTTACGCCGTCGGCTCGGAGCCGGGAGCGTAAGCGACCGGACAAAAATTATCTTCTTCTTCCGCTTCCGCTCGCTCACGCTCACAGCTCTGATTTTTTCACCAACTGAGCAACTCCTAAATTACATGAGGAGTCGGAGAGAGTTTTTTTTCTGAAACTGCCTGTTCCGCCCTCTCTCAGCCTGTCATTCCGAACGCGGTGAGGAATCTTAAAGATTTCTCGCTTCGCTCGAAATGACATACTTTATCGGTATATTATAAAAAAACTCCGGTAACTGTTAATTACGTATTTTTCTCAAAAATCAGCACATCTCCGGGGCGGATTTTACGATGGTCTATATTCAATTTTTTCGCTTTTTCTTTCCAGCCCACGCTCGTACCGAACACTTTTCTGCAAATCTGCGAAAGCGTGTCGCCTTTTTTTATTTTGTATGCCACACGCCCGGCGCCGAGTTCCAGAATTTCCCCCTGAGCCAGAGATTTTGCTGCTTCCGAAAATTCCGCTTCTGTCAGCGTTTTGGAGGCTGCAACAGACGATTCCGCCTGTTTCCTTGTCGCTTCCGCTTCGCCCGCCGGATTTTCAGCCGCCTTTTCGGACAATTCGGGCTGAGGAGGCGCATCGGCTTTCCCTGAAACCGGAGACGCTGCTTGAGATGCCGCAACTTCAGGCTTTTTTTCAGCAGGCTGCTCCTGAACTGCTGTTTCATTATCCGGAGCCTTAACAGCCGCCGGAGATTCTTTCAAAACGCGTTCCGATTGAGAACCTGCGATTTCAGGCGATTTTTGAGCAGGCGCATCAGACAGCCTTTCAGAAACGGCGACCGCCCCTTTTTTTTCCGATGATTTCCTTTCTGCCGATTCGGCATCCGCGGCTTTTTCGTCCGATTTCAGTGTATAAAGCGTATAATAGGACGCGGCAATATTTCCCGCCCGGGGACTTACAAAATTTCCCACCATTGTCGTAACAACAGCACATACCGCAAACCATAACGCCGCAGATAAAATTCCCTTATCTGTCATTCATTTTCCCCTTTAAAATAAAGAAGTTGATCTGAAAATCCGAAACACGGAAACACGGAAATAAAAAAGAAGACATGAAAAATCTGCTTTAAAATAAGCTTCGTCGGTTTCCTGAATTTCATACTTTCCTATTTTATTTTTTCATGATAATTTTTTTTGAATCTGACACAAAATTTGATAATACAGACTGTATTAATAATAAGATCAGATTTTGTCAATCAAAAATGCAGATTTTTCCTGATGACCTGTTTTTTTAAAAATACATTATCTTTTTGGAATTAATATGAATATTAAATTAAATCTCAGCCGGCACTGCATTGAAACAGAAATAAAAAAACGCTACAACCGATCTCTTTCAGAATATTTCAGTTCCGACAAAGATAAAGATCGGTTGGAAGAAGAGATAGAACTTTTGAAAACTGCTTTGGAACACTTTGATTTCAGACGATTACGGAGCAAATATCCCGAACTTGCCGGACATAATGACGCGGAAGTGTTTCTTTCAAAAGATTTGCAGAATCATGTTATAATTATTGTTAATAAAAGAATTTTAAATGATCTGTAAGAAAAAGAACTTTCCTGTGTATTTCTGAATAAGGGGTTTTGGAACATGAATTTTCGGTTTCCGCTTGACTTTTTAAAAATAATGTTCTATTTTTTAGTAAAAATAACTGTTGATATATTTTTTCGGCAGTGAATGCTCGCCTGAACCTCAAACCTCTGTTTCATTCTCAACTCGACCGGCAATTTTTCTGTTCTTAAATATATTCCGAGGCAGTTTGTATCCGTATTTATAACACAAGTGAAGGACTGAAGGAATATGAAAATATAAATGAATATATAAAAAGATACAGATGGAAAGGCTGGCAGCGGACGTGCCTTTCACAGTGAAAAATTTTGTCTGAAAAATAAGCAGGCGGATGATGAATCGTTCAGAAATATTAACTATATTATATAATTATAAACAAAAACATCAGGAAAAATACCGGCTTGCAAAAATCGGAATTTTCGGCTCTGTTGCAAAGGGAATTTCCGGTGAACAAAGCGACATTGATATTGTTGTGGAACAGGGAGAACCTGATTTGTTTCTTCTGGGATGTATCAAAACAGATTTGGAAGAGGAATTCGGGAAAAAAGTGGATATTGTCCGTTTGCGCAAAGAAATGAATCCGTTTCTTAAAAACAGAATTGAGCAGGAAGCTGTTTATGTATGACAGAGAGCTTGTACGGGAAATACTGACTCAGATATTGAAATCCGCGGATACGATTCTGTACCGTTTCAAGCCTGTCAAGACATTAAAAGATTTCACAGATTCTCCGGCAGGAATGGAAAAATTGGATTCGATATGTATGCAACTGATGGTTATAGGAGAGAGCCTTAAAAATATTGATAAAATCACAAACAGTTCGCTTCTTTCCGCATACACCGAAGTCAACTGGAAAGGCGCCAAGGCAATGCGGGACATAATCGGTCATCATTATTTTGAGATTGATGCTGAAATAATTTTTGATCTTTGTGAAAATAAAATAAAAACACTTCGTGATACACTTATAACCATGCTGAAGGACATAGAAAAAAGCTGATCCGAATCCGTATGTTATGCAGAAAAACAAAGTGAGTTACATTCCGATGCAGAGAGAATCGGCGGACAAGAGGCGATGCGGCATGGAATTATAACAAAATTTGCCGGACATGAAAAATGCAGGCGGATATAAAAAATACAGATTCTTCGGATGATTACGACAGCCCGTGGAAAGAACTGCCGGAAGAATATTTCCGTGAGTTTGCGGAATTTTTCTTTCCCGATATGGCGGAAGGC
>DZCT01000356.1 GCA_022736535.1 Desulfatirhabdium butyrativorans
TGTATGTATAAAATGCCTTCTGCTTTCGGATGTCTTTTCTGAAAAAATCGGCAAGAATACGCTCGTATATTCTTGCTTCAAAGGCTTGTGCCCCGCCGAAATACTGAGCGTAATCCCTGTCTTCTTTTTTCAGAACAAGGGCTTTTTTTAAAAATTTCAAATCAGATGAAAAATGGATGACAAAAAGTTTTTCCACCCCTTTTCTGTGCATGGACGCGGCTTCATTCCGCTGTTCAAAAAGACGCAGGTTCACGCCCTGTTCGTCCGGCGTCAATGCCGGATAAACCGTCCATTTGTTTCTGTCTTTTGTGACCGTCACCGTCTCAGGCAGATCGCCGAAATCCCAGCGCGCAATGCCGGTTTTTTCCCATTTGTTTCGGGCTGAAGCGAGTGCGTCCGGGTCAATATTTTCGGAAATATTTCTGCCGAGAATGCTTTTTTCCCTGCCGGAACAAAGTTCTTTGCCGTCTGTTCCCGTGAGGGAAATGCGCATTTTCAGGTGATCCGGCAAAACATCCGTATTCCACGCGGACGCGGGAATGTCCACGCGGAAACGGGTATGGATAAAATTTCCGAGCGCGGTCAGCAGCTCCGCGTGCGGTATGCGGATTTCCGATGCTCCATTCCCGTCTCCCGGCGCGGGAACATTCGGAATTTCCGGCATTTCTTTCATAATCACATCCACCGTGTCTGAAACGGGCACCAACTGCTTGCGGTAAGCTTTGGGAAGCCCTTTGATCAGCGCGGTGATTTTTTCGGCAAGCAGCCCTGGCACGAGCCAGTCCAACGATTCCGGCGGAACCGAAGGCGCGAGCGCGGAAGGCACTTTCAGGGTGATGCCGTCCTCCGGCTTTCCGGGGTCAAAATGATAAGAACAGTCCAAACGCCGGTTCCCGACCAGCAGCCGATCCGGATAAAGATTCAGTTCGTTTTCATCCGGCAGATAGTGGAAAAGGTCTGATTTTTTCATTCGTAAAAAATCGTCATTTCCCTTTTTTTTCAGATAATGATTCAGGGTTCTGATGTCATAAACGCCTTCAAGCCGCTCTCTGTAAAACTGATAAATCTCCTGTTCGCCGATGAGAATGTCTCTTTTTCGGATTTTGTTTTCCGTATCTTTCACCTCGTCAATCAGGTTCCGGTTATGCTTCATAAAAGGAAAAGGCTGCCTGACATCTTCCTCGACCAGCGCACTTTGTACAAAAATATCGCAGGCTTCTGCCGGGTTTATTCTGCCGTAGGAAACCGGGCGTTTCGGCACAATCACCAGACCGTACAGACTCACCTGCTCAGACGCCGTGACTTCGCCCCGATTTCTTTCCCAGTGCGGTTCAAAATAAGTGTATTTGCACTGATCTTTGGCAAGGGGTTCTATCCATTCCACGTCAATATTGGCGACAGTTCTGGCAAAAAGTCTTGAGGTTTCAACCATTTCCGCCGCCACAATCCACGCGCCCGGATTGCTGAAAAGCCCCGAACCCGGAAAAATCATCACTTCTTTTCCCTTTGCCGCCTGAAAAATATATTTGTCCTTTTTGGCGGCGATATTGGAAATAAAGCCGCTTAACACCGATTTGTGAATCGCGGCATACTGCGCGTCGGAATTGAGAATTGAGAATTGAGAATTGAGAATTGTTTCCGAGTGTTCGCTTTCTTCAAGAATTGCGGAAATCTGAGCGTGAATATCCCGCCATTCCCGCATTCTTCTGAAGGAAAGAAAATGCGTTTTGCAGAATTTTTTCATCTGGTTCGTGCTTTTCAGCGTCTGCAAGGTTTCATGATATTTGTTCCAGATATTGAGAAGCGTGATGAAATCCGAAGCCGGATGTTTGAACAAAGCGTGCGCACGGTCCGCTTCTTCCTGCTTTTCAGCGGGACGCTCCCGCGGGTCCTGGATACTCAGCGCGGAAGCAATGACCGCCATTTCTCCGAGACATCCGTTGGTCTGCGCCTCGATGAGCATACGGGACAGGCGCGGATCAATGGGCATTCTTGCCATGAGCCTGCCTTTTTCCGTAAGCACAAAACGGCTTTCGGCTTTCGGGTGCCGGTTTCGGCTTTTCGGCTTTTCATTTTCGCTTTGGATAATCGCGCCGAGTTCGCTCAGAAGGTTGAAACCGTCGGTTACGTTTTTCAGCGCGGGCGCGTCAATAAAAGGAAATGCCGAAATATCGCCCAGATTCAGGGAAATCATCCGCAGAATGACCTCCGCCAGATTGGAGCGGAGAATCTCCGGGGGCGTAAACAGGGGGCGATCCAGAAAATCTTCTTCGGAAAACAGGCGGATACAGATACCGTTTGCCACGCGTCCGCATCTGCCTTTGCGCTGATCCGCGCTGCTGGCAGATATGCCCACGACGGGCAGCGCGGTGGCTCTGGACGCGGGCAGGTATTGGGAAATGCGGGCAAGCCCTGTATCCACCACATACTTGATGCCCGGTATGGTCACGGAAGTTTCCGCCACATTGGTCGCCACGATGATTTTTCTGTCCGGAAACGCGTCAAACACCCTTGACTGCTCGGCTGCGGAAAGCCGTGCGTAAAGCGGCAGAATCACCGCATTCTGGCTGATTTTCCGGTCTTTTGCCATGCCGTCAAGAATTTCGCAGGTTTCCCGAATATCCTGTTCGGTGGGCATGAACACCAGCACATCGCCGTGACGGCTTTCCCGGCAGAGTTTGCCGACCGCTTCCGCAGCAGCCTCAACATGCGTCTGTTCTTCAGCATCCTCAATGGGCGAATACCGAACTTCCACCGGATACATCCTGCCTGATACCTGAATAATCGGCGCATTGTCAAAGGCTTTTGAAAATTTTTCCGTGTCAATGGTCGCGGAGGTGATGACTAACTTCAGGTTTTTCCGTTTTTTCAGCAGGGTTTTTAAAATTCCCAGCACAAAATCTATGTTCAGGCTTCTTTCGTGCGCTTCGTCAACGATGAGGGTGTCGTATTCATTCAGATACGGATCGCTCTGGGTTTCGGCAAGGAGAATGCCGTCTGTCATAATTTTGATGTACGCGTTTTCATCGGTCTGCTCGCTAAAGCGTATTTTATAACCGACGGATTTGCCGATGGTTTCACCCATCTCATCCGCGATGCGCCGGGCAACAGTCACCGCGGCGATTCTTCTGGGCTGGGTGCAGCCGATTTTGCCGTCAATGCCCCTGCCGGCGGCAAGGCAGAATTTGGGAATCTGCGTGGTTTTCCCGGAGCCGGTTTCCCCGGAAATAATCACCACGCTGTTTTCAGAAATCGCACGGATAATATTTTCTTTTTCCGCGGCAATGGGCAGATTCGGATCGCAGGCATTTATCTTATCCCATATCTGTTTCAGCTTTTCGCTCCGCCGGATTTTTCTTCTGACAGCCGCCTGAATTTTCTTTTCAAGACGGGACAGCCTTTTTTTCATATCTTCGGCATCAGAAGATTCGGGAGCGCCGCTTTTGAGGCTGAGAAGCTCGTGTTTGAGAATATGCCTGTCTTTGAGCATCGTTTTGGACAACAGCGATGCTGATTTTTTTACAATCATATCAAATGTTGACAATTTTTCAGTTTGCATTCAAAAAAAATATATCGTATTTAAAGTGAGATTTAGTAACGTATCATTCCGGAGTGCTGAAATGAGCGGAGCGAATTTCAGCACCTGCTAAAATTTCATTTTAGCACTCCGGATAATTCCCTCCCCCTCCGGGTAGGGGAAAATTTTATATAAATAAAATTATAAAGCCGAATTTTAAAAAATCAAATCCTTCTCTCCTTCTCTCGTTCCCACGCTCCGCGTGGGAACGAGATCAACGAGAGGGAAGTTTTATATAAATAAAATTATAAAGCCGAATTTTAAAAAATCAAATCCTTTTTATATAAAAAAAGCATATTTTGTCAAATCAACTGAAAAAAAAGGAGCGGAATAATGAATTTTGTTGTTATCGGCGGAGACGCGGCAGGCATGAGCGCTGCCAGCAGAGCCAAACGCAACATGCCGGATTTGAACATAACTGTTTTGGAAAAAACTGAAGATGTTTCTTACAGCGCGTGCGGAATGCCCTATAACATCGCTGACCCGCACAGAGACATGGATGATCTTGTGGTAAGACAGGCAAAAGTGTTCAGAGAAAAGCAGGGCATTAACCTGCTCACCGGACATTGCGCCGAAGCCATTGACCGCGCCGCCAAAACCCTAAGCGGCAGAACATCCGACGGCAGACATTTTCAGTTTCCGTACAACAAGCTTCTGATTGCAAGCGGCGCATCTTCCATTATGCCGGATCTGCCGGGTTTTGATCTTCCGGGCGTGGCGGCATTGAAAAATCTTAATGACGGCAGACAGATCAAATCTTTTCTGAAAAACAATGCTGTCAAAAAAGTTATTATAATAGGTATGGGTTATATCGCGCTTGAAATGTGCGAAGCCCTGCGTGTCAGAGGCATAGATGTTGACATGGTAAAACCCCGTCCGATATTTATCCCCTGGATGGAAAAAGACATGGCGCAGGTCGTTCAGAACGAGGTGGCATCCAAAGGCGTGGGACTTTATCCCGGTCACAGACCCGGACGCATTGAACAATCCGGCAAGGGACTGAAACTGATCTGTCCCGCTCTCACGCTGGAAGGCGATATGGTGCTGGTCGCTGTGGGCGTGAAGCCCAACAGCGAAATAGCGGCAAACGCGGGTTTGGAACTCGGCGCGGGCAATGCCGTTTCCGTTGATACAAAATGCTGCACGTCCGACAAGGACATTTACGCTGCCGGAGACTGCGCAGATGCGCTTCATGTTGTAACGGGGCAGAAAGCATGGATTCCGCTGGCATTGCTGGCGAATCGGGGCGGCTGGGCGGTCGCGGACAATATTTGCGGAAAAGAGGCACGGTTAGAGGGAATTGTCGGCACAGCCGTGTTCAAAGTTTTTGATTTGGAAGTTGCGCGGACCGGTCTGACAGCCGAAGAAGCGCTGAAAGCCGGTTTTGATCCTGCCGAAGTGGTGATCGAGAGCCAGTCACGCGCGCACGCTCATCCGGGCGCGTCGCCGATATGGGTGCAGATGACGGGGGATAGA
This sequence comes from Desulfatirhabdium butyrativorans, assembly GCA_022736535.1. Lineage (GTDB taxonomy): Bacteria > Desulfobacterota > Desulfobacteria > Desulfobacterales > JAIFKL01 > JAIFKL01. Next base: position 5,054 of record DZCT01000356.1, read on the forward strand.
AAAACCGGCAGGCTTCTCGGCGTGCAGATGCTGGGCAGAGAGGGCGCGGCGCACCGCATCAACGCGGCTGCGGTTGCGCTTCATGCGCGTCTGACAGTGGAACAGTTTTCCCGGACAGACATGGCTTATGCGCCACCCTTCAGTCCGGTCTGGGATCCGCTGCTGACAGCGGCAATTCAGCTTTTGAAAAAAATGTAATCCGCAGGGCGTTGATATTTCTCGCAAAGCACGCAGAGAGCGCAATTGTAGAGACGCACGGCCGTGCGTCTCTACTGCTGAAATTCGCTCCGCTCATTTAAAATCTTTGCGGACTTTGCGCTCTTTGCGAGACACTTTTGCGGGAACTGCGCAAGAGAAAAAATTGAATAATTGTTG
>DZCT01000734.1 GCA_022736535.1 Desulfatirhabdium butyrativorans
TCATTTCGAGCGGAGCGAGAAATCTCAGATTCCTCACTGCGTTCGGAATGACAGGATGGAGCGTTCGGAATGACAAAATTCTTATTTCTTATTTCTCACTTCTCACTTCTCAATTCTCAATTCTCAATTCAAATGTCCTTTCAAGCGAAGCGGGAAATCTTATCATGCCCCGAAAGCGACACATGAATTGCAAAAAGTCTCAGACCTGCCGTATCTCATATCCGCGTTTATCGGAATGTTCAGATGATAACGCGGCTGAGGCAGATTGTCTTTCAGGAATGCCATCAGGAAACGATAAGATGCCTCAATGGCATAGAGGCGGAAAGGATCATCTTTTTCAGAGTTTATATGATCCGCGACCGCTTTTACAATAATGCAGGCGTCAACATTTTCAATTTCCGCAACCGCGCCGATGGCAAAAGCCCCTGAATCTATTGTCAGCACTTTCCTCACATGGCTGGCTGTCGCGGGGAAGACTTCCGGGTTTTCTTTTGTATGCTCGCCGGTTCCCATCGCCGCGATATGAACTCTCGGTTTTTCATCGCCCGGCATGAATGCACGGGGATTTTCGGTTTTGATCGTATCAGCCCAGTCCGAAGGGAAAATTCGTGCTTTTTTAATCCACAGAGGGTTAATATGATAGCTTTGAATATCACAAAAAGTCTCTTCTCTTGCGACTTTTCCTTCCTGAAAAGCCTTTATTTTTCGGGTATCATAACGAAACACTCTGTCGGCGATCACCACATCGCCCAAGACGGCTTTGCCGCGCTGTCCCGCGCATATACCCGCCATTGAAACACATCGGGGTTCCGTCTGATTTACCAGACGGCTCACGATATTCGAGTCAAAGAAGCCGCTTTTAGCATCAACAGGCCTTACAAGCGCAACAGAAATCTCATTTTTTGTATTCACATTTGCATTCCGTGTATAAAACAGAAAACCCTCGCTGTCGTTCTGCGCCTGCCAGTCCGCTTCCGCTTCGAGTATAATATCCAATTCCTCTTTCATGGACACAATCAGTAATACATCAATATGAAAACCGTTTTTCAGCATTTTTTTTATTCTCCGCGTGACCTTTTGAATTGAGAAGTGAGAATTGAGAAATTATTTCTCAATTCTCAATTCTCACTTCTAAAGCATTCTCCCCGACAGATCAATGGGGTGAAAGCTGTATTTGTCAGTAGAAAATCCCCACTTTTGCGGGAGAAAATTCCCACCCC
>DZCT01000735.1 GCA_022736535.1 Desulfatirhabdium butyrativorans
GAGGCGGACGCGGAGCGTCCGGGCTGCATTCCCACGCAGAGCGTGGGAACGAGAAACGCTCCTGCGAGAGATTTTACAGCTTATTTTTATTTCTCGCAAAGTACGCAAAGAATTATTTTATAAAAAAGCTTTCTTTCTTTGCGCTCTTTGCGTGCTTTGCGAGAGATTTCAAAGCTTATTTCCGATAAAGTTTAATATAGGAGAAGAAAATGCCGAAAATTTTTGAAGGAAAACTGCTTGCCGAAGGTAAAAAATTCGGCATTGCGGTAAGCCGTTTTAATGACTTCATCACAGACAGACTGCTGGGCGGCGCGATGGACGCGCTCATCCGCAGCGGCGCAAACGATGCGGACATAGACATCGTGAAAGTGCCGGGCGCGTTTGAAATTCCGCTGATCGCCAAAAAAATGGCGAAAAAGAAGAAATACAACGCGATTATATGTCTCGGCGCGGTGATTCGCGGCTCCACACCCCACTTTGACTACGTGTGTGCGGAAGTGTCCAAAGGCATCGCGCTCGTCAGCATGGATTCCGAAATTCCCGTCATTTTCGGAATTGTCACCACCGACACCATTGAACAGGCAATCGAGCGCGCGGGAACCAAAGCCGGAAACAAAGGCTGGAGCGCGGCGATGTCCGCCGTGGAGATGGCAAATCTGATGGAAGTCGTCACTCAGGGCTGATATTATGGGAACTTCCCGAATCAAAGCAAGAGAACACGCGCTTCAGGCGCTCTTTTATATGGATATGCGTCAGAATGCCTCTGAAGAAGCGATCTCACTCTACACTAAGAATTTCTCTCTGCCGAAAGACGATCTGCCTTTTTTTCTTGAATTAGTCAAAGGAGTGCTTTCGTTTATCGCCGAAATTGACGCAGTTATCGAGCGTTTTTCGGAGAATTGGAAAATGAGCCGCATGTCCTGTGTTGACAGAAATGCCATGCGGATTGCGGTGTATGAGATGCTGTATCGTGATGATATTCCTGCAAAAGTCTCCATCAACGAGGCGATCAACCTCGGCAAAGACTTCGGCAACGATGAATCCGGCGCGTTTATCAACGGCATTCTTGACAGCATTCGGCTTGCGATTGAAAACAGGGAAATTCAGAAAGTGAAAATCGGAAATCGGAGATGAACAGCCGAATCTCCCGCAGAGAATTTTGTCTCTCGCAAAGAACGCAGAGAACGCAAAGAAAAAAAGATTCTTCGCTTCGCTCAGA
>DZCT01000736.1 GCA_022736535.1 Desulfatirhabdium butyrativorans
AAACATATTGCATGGGTGATGTTTACGCTTGTTTTTACAGTTTATCTGACCCCTGTATGCGCGGAGGAACGCTCTCTTTCAGAAACTTCTTTCATAAAAATCGCCAAACCCGAAAATACCATTTCTGTAAATCTGAAAAACGCAGATTTATCCGATGTTGCCCGAATGCTTTCCGAGCAGGCTGAGATAAAAATATTTTTAGATGAAAATCTCACACGGAAAGGCGTTTCAAAAATCACTTCAAAATTCAATGATATGCCCATAGAAACGGGCATCAGACGGCTTCTGGGACCGGCGGTCAGCAGCGCCTTTGTATTTTCCAAAGAAACAGGCAAATCCGGCAAAGAACGATACCGCTTAGATTCGGTGAAAATTTTTGAAAGCGGGAAGATGCTGTCAGCCGATTTCAGAGAAATTGACAGCCGGCAGAAGCATCCAGACAGCGAAGCATCGGCTCCGTCCGTATATTATCCTCCTCTCAGTCCCGGAAGCGCAAAAGCCGTCCCTTCAAGCCCTGAAGCCCTGAAATATGACATCATGCTGGCGAGACAGAACCTCGATATTATCCGCAGAAAAAGCAATAGCGACCTTGCCCGTATAAATGAAAAAATTGCCGGATTAAAAAGAGAATTGAGCAAAAAGCCTTCTCCGGCGCAACGTGCCGAACTTTCAGACAAACTGATTCGGGCGGAAAATGAACTGATGACGGCAAAGACCTCGAACAATACAATGATTCTTGATGAAGAAAGAAATATCCGTGAACTGTTCAGTGCATCATCCAAAGCCGAAAGTCGGAAAAAATTTACGGATATGATGCGTGACGCGGAAAGGCAGAGAAGAAAATTGAGAAGTGAGAAGTGAGAACGGGGTTCGAGGTTTGAGGTCAGGGGTTCGGGGTGAAGCCTCGGCCCCCCCCTGACCCCGAACCTCATACCCCGCACCCCGTTCTCACTTCTCAATTATTCAGAAAGGAGGTGGTTTTTGAAGAAAATAAAGGTTCTTCGCTCCGCTCAGAAACAGGCGGACATTTTTTTTAATCGTGGTTGAGGCAGTCCGCAGGACTGCCCGGAAAAAAGGAGATTTTAACATGAAAACGTGGAAATTTATCATTGCGTTATTTGCAGTTGCCGCAATTATCGGAATCGGTCCGGTTCCGGGAACGGTCTGCTCGCAAGTAACCGGGGATCTGACAGATGTTTGCAATCCGCTCAGTCCGAA
>DZCT01000737.1 GCA_022736535.1 Desulfatirhabdium butyrativorans
CATTAAAAGCTATCTGCCGGTACTCATCTTTTTTATTCTGGGACTGATGGCAAAACCCATGCTGGTGACGCTCCCCTGCGTTCTGCTCCTGCTGGATTTTTGGCCCCTTGGGAGATTGAAGATTGAAGGCTTCAACATGAAAGATTTCCGCATCGTTCTGTTTGAAAAAATTCCGCTGTTGACGCTTTCCGCCGCATCAAGTGTGGTGACATTTTTCGCCCAGCAGAGCGGAAAAGCGGTGCAGTCTTTAAACGCCTATCCGATAGATGTCAGAATTGAAAATGCGCTGGTGTCTTACGCGTCCTATCTTTGGAAAATGATTTATCCTTCGGGTCTGGCATTTATGTATCCCCACCCGCTGGCATTCCCGGTATGGAAAATTATCCTTTCATGTCTGCTCCTTGCCATGCTTTCTTTTTTGGCGATAAAAAATATAAAACAGCGTCCCTGCCTGTGCGTAGGCTGGCTGTGGTATCTCGGAACGCTGGTGCCGGTCATCGGACTGGTACAGGTGGGATTGCAGGCAATGGCAGACCGCTATACTTATATTCCGCTCATCGGCATTTTTATCATGATTGCTTATGGAATCTCTGATATTTTAAAAACTTATCCTCATAAAAAAGTTTTTCTTGTCGCGTCATCGGCTGTGATTTTTCCGGTTCTTATGGTGATAAGCCGGATGCAGGTGCAATACTGGCAGGACAGCGTCACGCTTTTTGAACGGGCATTGGAAAAGACTGAAGGCAATTACATGACGCATAACAATCTGGGAGTTGTTTTTCAGCAACAGGGACGGATAGATGCTGCAATCCGGCATTTTTCCAAAGCATTACAAAACACACCGAATTATGCAATCGCCCACAACAATTTGGGAAATGCTCTGGAAGAAAAGGGAAAGACAGATGAGGCAATTCAGCATTACCGTGAAGCATTGCGCCTGGATCCGAATTTGCTGAAAGTCTATGTGAATCTGGGAATTGCGCTGGAAAGTCAAGGCAAAAGAGACGAAGCCCTCAGATATTATGCTGAGGCATTGCGTTTGAAACCGAATTATGTTGACGCACATATCAGCATGGGCGCAGTGCTGATTCATAAAAGAGATTTTGCCGGCGGGGCAGCGCATTTGCGGAAGGCATTGGAACTGTCTCCCGAAAATACGCAGGCGCATAACAATCTAGGCGTGGCGCTGGCATGGCAGGGAAAAATGCCGGATTG
>DZCT01000012.1:0-17041 GCA_022736535.1 Desulfatirhabdium butyrativorans
GCTCACCCCAACCTACGGAATTTACGGAATTGTCAGCTTGACGGCATTGACGCTCTGCGTGGGAACGAGACCGCAGGGCGAAAAAATCCAACTGCGTAACTCCTAATGTTATAATAACATAAGTTTGATATAAAAAATAACGAATCGGATCAGCGTGTTTCAAATCCCCCTTAGAAAAAGCGCAATTTATGATGATAGCAGGTAGATATATACAGCAACGCCGATGAAACCGCTATTCTTATACTAGAAAAAAACGGTTAAATCAAGCGGCTATCCGCAAATATTAATTTCACAGCATTGTTGTATAGGACAGAAAATTATTGTCGCTTCCTGATAACTGTTGACAGAAATCAGTCAGCCCTGTTATATTTTTAGAATAGTTTTTTTGCAAAATATACGGTTATTCCGGCAAAGCCTCCGGAACGTAAAATTTTGCGGGTCCGGTCGGTCTGTATCAGTCGCAGACTCATACCAACGCAGACTCATACCAATTCGCTTTCAAAAACGGTGTTCCCGCAGAACCGCTTTTCAAGCGGTTTAAGCGATTTGAGGCGATTTTCAGCCGGGGCGCTTTACGATTCTTTGAAAGCGAATTGGTATCAGAAGATGCTTTAAAAATCATAACGGAAACTGACTGATGAAAAGCAGTTCCGGAATCCGGCAGGAAGACGGGACAGCAGGGCGAGGGCGGTTCACTCCTCATTACAGACTGCTGACCTGTTTACAGTCCTGTCACTTGTCAATGAATTTTGGGCACCGGTATAGAAGAGGTAGAAGAGGTAGAAGAGGTGATGAATTCCGCCGCTGTCATTCTGATCGCTGTATAGACGCAAGATTTTGCGTCTCTGCACAGAATGACACCTCAACATCACCCGGTTCTGCACCGTTACCGAATTTTGAACCTAAGGAGAAAGAGCAGATGAAGAATGAGACTTACTTTGCACCGAAACCTGTCATTTTCACCCGTTTTTCTGTTATGATCCTGATCGTGGTCATCAATATTTTTATGTTTTCATCACAGCCTTCTTACGGGCTTTCACCCGGAAACGAACTTTTCATCAATAAAGCCGAAACAATAAAAGTTGCAGGGAACATCTATGAAAAACCCACAGCAAACTCTCTTGCCATTGCCAGAGCGCAAAAAGGAGAAAATGTCACCCTCCTTGTTCTTCAGGGAGAATGGTATGTTGTGAAACTGTCCTCCGACCGTCTGGGCTGGGCGCATCGGAATCTTTTCTCAGACATATCGGCACCGACATCGCCTGAAAAAACAGCGATTGTTTCAGATCAAAAAACAGCCGCTATGCCTGTGATACCGGATAAAAAAGCAACTGAAATGCCTGCGATACCGGATAAAAAAGCAACTGAGATGCCTGCGATACCGGATAAAAAAGCAACTGAGATGCCTGCAATTCCGGCGGCAACAGAGAAAAAAGAATCTGATTCCCTGTCTGCTGACAGGCCGGAAAAGAAAATCATGCTGAAAGTTTCAGCGGGTCGGGTTCGGGAAACCCCGTCTGTTCAGTCAACTGTAAAGTATATTCTGGAAAAAGGAGATACTGTAAGCCTTGTCCGAACAGAACAGGACTGGTATCTTGTCCGTCGTCAGGACGGCAGCGCAGGCTGGGCGCACAGCAGCCTTTTTTCCGAACCGGTCCCTATGATAAAAAGCATCCGTTTTGACGCTGATGCCGAAGGCAATGAAAAGGTTCTTTTTGCGCTCAACGGCTATTATCCTCCCACCACCTTTGTCCTTGAAGAAGAAAAAGAAAGTCCCAAAGTGATCTGCGATTTTTTCGGCGCACAACTGGGAGCTGAAGCCGGCCGCCGCATTGAAGTAAACGGTAAAACCGTTCAATGTATCCGCATAGGGGTTCATGAAGATATTCCCTCACCCAAAATAAGGGTGGTACTCGATCTTATTCCCAGCCGGAATTACGAAGTCGAACAGCAGTTTTTTGAAAAAGAAAATATTTATCTGCTTGTTTTCAAAACACTTTCAAAAGCATCAGACCGGAGCCGTTAATATAACGTGAGTTGCAGAGACGCAAAATCTTGCGTCTCTGCGGAGAAATCCCCCCTGCCCCTCTTTAAAAATTGGGTAAATGTCATTCTGAGCGTAGCGAAGAATCTCTGTTTCCGAGGCTGAGACCCTTCGCTCCGCTCAGGGTGACAGTACTGGGGCCCTTCGCTGCGGCTCAGAATGACAGGGACATGGTTCATCACCTCTTCTACACCACTACCAAAATCAGTATCGCGATTTCATTTGCCGTCGTCTTTCGGCTGCTCCGGCTCCTGACTCCGGCTTTTAAGCTCATTCTTCTGACTCTGACTTTCAGGCTCATGTTCCCGGTTCCGGCTTTTGAGAATTACTTCAGTATCTGTTTTCTCCACATAGTACCATTTCAGAGAACGCATCCGGTAAAAAGCAATGATTCTGGATTTTTCATTCTCCTCCACTTCAACCAGTCCCGATTCGTTTCTGAGAATTGCCTGCACCACCTGTTCAACCGGAAAAGGTTTCAACTGAAGAGAAGCGTCTCCCGGCTGTTTTTCAGGCTCAGGCTCGGGACGGCTTCGCACAACGATATTCCCTTTATCGTCCAAAAGATAGCTTTCAACAACGCCTACCGCCCCTTCCCGGGTGAGATTGTCCTGAATAATGTCGCTGAAGGTGACATCCATTCCCAGCACGCCGTAAAACTGATTTTTTTTGTCATAAAGAGAAACCGCGCAGGGCAGCACCATACCCAGCCCCTGAATGTCAAGATAAGGATTTCCCCAGTGAACGCCTGATTTGTATGCGCCGAGTTTGTACCAGGGACGGACCCGGGGATCATATTCCGGCGCATAAGAGCCTTTTCCGGGATAGGAATACATAACGCCGACTTCCAGCCCGATGTATGCCCAACTGATCGGAAGACCGTGTACCGTGAGCAGACGGAAGGCTTCTTCATCGCTGATCGGCGCAAAACCGGGGCGGCTGTCCAACAGCGTTTTCCGAAAATGATGGCGCAGGGGCGCCAGCCGCTGCATCAGCGGCGTAACGTCTTCTTTACGCACATTGGGCGATGTTTTCACCACCGGATAATCAATGCTCACGGGCCGCTGATATAAAGCCGCATAAGCAAGATCGGGCGGTGCTTTTGCCGGATTCTGAAATTCCTCAATCCAGTAAAACCGCTCGCTGTTCGGCGGAGCGTCTTCAATCAGATACATGGCGCTGTTGACCAGACCGATTGCCAAATCTTCCAGCCGGAGAAAATGACTGTCAATCTGATGCGCCTGCGAAGACACTTCCGCCTGCAATTGGGAAAGCCGGTTTTCCCGAATGGCAGCCGCTTTCATGGCGTTCTGTTTCTGAATGAGGCTTCCGATGGTCAGCGTCGCGGAAATCAGCAGGACTCCCAGAAACAGAATCAGCGTGAACTGCCGATGCTTGCCGATCCATCGGATGACTTTCCGGGGAAGATTGTCCGGCAGTTCCGAAACTTCATCTCCTCTCAGATAGCAGCGAATATCATCGCTGAAAGCCGCCACGCTCGGATAACGGTCTCTGGGATCAAATTCTGTCGCTCTCTGAATAATGGCTCTGAGTTCGGGCTCCACTTTCTGATCCGGAACTAAATGGGAAATTTCGTTGAGAAAGCCCTTTTTTGCCCAGTTCAGTTTCTGTTTGGCGTCTCCGATCCGGGGCGGCTTCAATGTGACCAATTCATAAAGAATAGCGCCCAGCGAAAAAATATCGCTGGCAGTTCCCACATCGGGGCGGGGCGCCGCCTGTTCGGGAGACATATAACTCAGGGTTCCGAGAACGCCTTCAGGCTGAAGCCCGACGATTTCGCTTCCGTCGGATTTGGAAACAGAACCGGTAAAAATTTCAGTATATTGGGTACTCAGATCATCCTGATCCTCATCTTTGAGCATTTTGGCAATGCCCCAGTCCATGACATACACTTCGCCGAAGTCGCCGACCATAATATTGGCAGGTTTCAGGTCCCGATGCACCACCTGCTTGCGATGCGCGTAAGTGATGCCGTCGCAGGCTTTGAGCAGATGTTCGACACGCGCGCGCAGATCAATTTCAGGTTTCAGCACGGCTTTGGGATTTTCAGCATAAACCGCTCTGGCTTTGTTGATGATTTCATGCAGGGTCTTTCCTTTGATAAGCTTCATAACAAAGGAAACATTTTTTTCACCTTCTGCCGGCGGCCTGACCGTATAGAGCGGCACAATATTGGGATGATCCAACTGGGCGGTGATCTGCGCTTCCCTGATGAAAAAACTCAGCGCGGCAGGCGTTACCGCCTCTTTTCTCAGCACTTTGACAGCCACCTTCCGCAGCAGTTGGGTATCTCTGGCAAGCAGCACCTCGCCCATTCCGCCCTTGCCGATAGTTCCCATTTCCACATAGCGTTCTGAAATGCCGAGAAGATTGTCAAAAACTTCCTGCGCAAAATCAACAATGGTCAGCGTGACTTCACCGCCCGCGGATGAGGAAGAAGACTCTTCCCGTTCGCGTTTCGGAACTTCCTGACGGACAGGGGGTTTCGGTGCGGGCGCATCCTGCCGGGCGACAGGTTTCCGCGCAGGTTCTTGCTGAGTCACGGGTTTCCGTGCAGGCTCTTCCTGAATCACAGGCTTTTGAGGCGGATGAACCGTAAAGATATGCTTGCACTTGGAACAGCGAAGCTTGGTACCTTCCGGCTTGATAAGATTGTCATTTACATTAAATGCCACCCGGCATTTTTCGCATTTCACAATCATGGTAAAGTTCCCTTCGGACTGAAAAGTGCGGCGATTTTTTCGCCACGAATGAACACGAATGTTTCACAAATGAAAAGACACGAATTTATTTTTTGATCTCGTTCCCACGCTCCGCGTGGGAATGCAGCCCGGACGCTCCGCGTCCCTCCGCGGGACAGACAGCGCATTCCGGGAGCGTCCGCCGGCGGCGACGTTCCCACGCGGAGCGTGGGAACGAGAAAAAAACATTATCACGAAATCATATAATAAATTCGCGTTTCTTCGTGAAGTAATTTGTGTTCATTCGTGGTAAAAAAATTCTCAATCTTTCAATCTCTCAGTCTTCAATCTCTCAATTTCTGCCTGAAGTTCTCTGATCTGCGCCTGCTGTTCTTTGATGGCTTCCACCAGCAGCGGACCTAATTTTTCATAAGAAACCGCTTTGTAGCCGTCGGTGTCGGTGTTCACCAATTCGGGAACCACCGGCTCTGTTTCCTGTGCTATCAGTCCGATCTGCCTGTTTTCAGGGAAATTTTTTTCAGGATATTCGTCTGTGTTCCATTCATAATTCACCCCTCTGAGTTTCATAATTTTATCCAGCGCACGGTCAATCGGGGTGATATTTTTTTTCCATCGGAGGTCGGAAGCCTGCCATGTGCCGATGGTGTAGGCATTGCCGGACACATAGAGTTTGTAGGTTCCGGGTGTTTTGGTGTTGATGCCGAGACTGCCGCCGACTGCCACAATGTTGTTATTAAAATCTCCGTAAATCAGCGGGTTGTCCGAATCTGAATTTTCAATGTAAAGTTTGTCGGAGCCGGTTTCATTCTGTCCCGCGTAGAAGCCGATAAAAACATTGCCCGAACCTTCGGTGTTCATGCGTCCGGCATTGTATCCGACAAAGGTGTTGGAATTGCCGACACTGTTCTGGTATCCGGCACTGTGTCCGAGAAAGGTGTTTTTGGAACCGTCCGTGTTTTTGTATCCGGCATTGTATCCGACAAAGGTGTTCAGAATGCCGAGTCCTTTCAGTGTGTTTCCCAGATTGCTGTATCCCGCATAATAGCCCAGAAAGCTGTTTCCGGTACCTGTATTGCTTTCGCCCGCGCCCACGCCGAGACAGATATTGTCCCCGTCGCTGGAAAGCACTGTTTTTTCGCTGATTTTGTAAACGCCGTTTGCATTGATGTTTCCGTTCACGTCCAATTTATGGTCAGGCGCCGCCAGACCGATGCCCACATTGCCGTCCATGTAATAGGCATCGCTGCCGTTCATATCAAAAGCCGGTTCTCCGGGATCGCCTTTCTGTCCCTTCATTGCCATCACATTCCACAGCGTTGTGTCTGCGGGACTGTCCGATGCGGTTGAAACGTGTCCCAAGATACAGATATAGCTGGTGCCTTCATACAGAACCGCATCATATTTTTCATACATTTCATCTGTTTTCCAGTTTCCCTTCCATGTAATGACATAAGAAACAGGTATCGAAGATTTGATGTCTGCTGTGATCTGCAAAGCATGTAAAGCCTCTGTCAGACCGATGCTTGAATCGCCGTCAACATCACCCAGCATCCCTCCCAAGCATACAGCAGGTGCTGTTTCAAGGATCAGTAAAACGAAAAACAGAATAACGGAAACAGTCCTTTTCATAAAATTCCTCCTTTTAAAATTGAGAATTGAGAATTGAGAATTTCTGTCCTCTGCCCGCCCACTTCTCACTTCTCAATTCTCAATTCACAAAACCCCCACATCCCAATTCCACATTCCGGGTCTTTTTTTCAATCTTATGTCCTCGGGAACCGGCTCGTTAAGATGAACAAACAGGCTGTAGCCTGCGGATTCAAGTTCCTGTTTTTTTTCGCTGATGTCCAATTTCCAGTTGGGATAAATCCGAAAGTCGGATTCATATTTTTCAGCCCAGGCCTGTTCTCCTTTGGGACTGGTAAACAGTTTTTGTGTTTTCATATCTTCTGAAAGCACGCGGGAAATGCACAGGGGCCAGTTTCCCGACAGCACAATTCCCAGCGGCAGAGGGCAGTGTTTCGGCAGTTGCAGATAATCCTCCCTGCCGAGTTCCGGGCTGACAATCACTCCGGAAAAACCGTTTTTTGCCAGCATATTGACCGCCAGCGCATTGGCAATGTTGCAAAAAGGACCCGCCCAGAGGCTGAGTTTTTCAGCTTCGGGAAAAAAAGCCCGGTGCCAGGGCGCATTTAAGACAAAATTTTTCGCTCCTTTTTTCAGAACAGCGTCAATGAGACTTTTCCATTGTTCAGACTCATCCGCCCAGATCACCGGCGGCAGCCAGAACCATGAAGATTTAGAAGTGAGAAAAGAAAAGTGAGGAGTGAACAGCCGCTGTGCATCTTTTGTCAGCCACAGACCGAAATGACTGCCGCTTTTTGCTTTTTCCGGTGTTCTGCTGACCTGAAGTTCGATGCCTGCACGCCTTTTTCCGATATTTCGGGGAAGCCGGGCGCGGAAATCAGTTTCTGCAAACTGAGTTTCTTTAAGAAACTCAGTTTGTGGAATTTGCAGTTCAGATTCCAGCTTGGACAGCATGTCTTCAAGCGATTTTTCTCGCCGGTCTGTCAGAAAAACCGGTGTACGGGCATCTCCCTTTTGCAAAGAGAGGCGGAGAGGGATTTGCAGCCTGCCCTTTTTGGGAACATATCTGCCCACCCTGTGAATGCCCTGTCCGGATTCGTCTTCATATCCGATCCGCAGCGTATCTCCGGGCAGCAGTTCTTCTCCGGGAATCAGATAGGAATTTTCCCGGGTCCCTTTCAGATTTCCCACAAACAGCCCGGAACCGGTTTGAATTTTTACATTTACAGGATTCTGGGGACGCTGAGGCAGGAAATGATAATGCGTGCCGGTTCTGCCCAGCGCGTAAGCGATAAGTTCCATTGCCTTTTTTTTCATTTCAGGATCGTTTCCCTGATCTCTTAACATGCGGTATGCTGTCACCGTATAAAAAACATAGTGGGGTCCCTTTTTGCGCCCCTCAATTTTCCATGTCCGTATCTGGGGAACAGACAAAAGCACTTTTACCAGAACATCCAAACTCAGGTCCTGGCAGGAAAAAAATTTTTTATAATCCTGTCCGCCCCCTTTTGTAGCGGACGGATGCGTTTTTACAAACTGAGTTTCTTTAAGAAACTCAGTTTGTTCAGTCTGTGTATAAAACCTTCGGCAGGGCTGAACACATCTGCCCCGCAATCCGCTTTTTCCCCCCAGAAAACTGCTCCAGTAGCATCTGCCTGAAACGCCGTAACACAATGCGCCGTGAACAAACACTTCCAATTCCAGATCGGCGGGACAAGCCTGAGCCATCAGTTTGATTTCGTCAATGCTGAGTTCTCTGGGAAGAACGACCCGGCTGATTCTGTCTGAAAATCCGCTTTGCAGGCATTTCAAAGCCTGCGGAAAAGTGACAGCCGCCAGCGTTGACAGATGAATTTTCCCTTTGAAACCGGTCTGTTCAGCCAATTCCAGCAGAGACAGATCCTGTATGATAAGGGCATCCGGTTTTACCCGGACACGGAGTTCATCCAAAAGCTTTCCCGCGGCATCCAGATCACCCGGCTTCAGAAGGGAATTGAACGCGACATAAACTTCAGTTCCTTTCTGATGCGCCAGTTCCGTCAGCGCCGCTAATTCTTCCACGGAAAAATTTTTGGCTTCCATGCGTGCGGAAAAGCTTTTCAGTCCGCAGTAAACTGCGTCTGCCTCGGCTGCTATTGCCGCCAGAAACGCTGCTTTGTTTCCTGCCGGCGCCAGAATCAGGGGGAAAGTGTTTTTTGTCATTTCGGTTAAAATCAGACCTTATCAGAAATAAACGCTTACAGAGATGCTTTTTATCTCTCGCAAAGGCGCGGAGACCGCAGAGAAAAGCTTTCCTTCATCAAAAAATCGGGATTCCGCAAATCCTTCTGTATTTCTTTGCGCTCTTTGCGTCTCTGCGAGAAATTCTAAATGGTGTATTTCCGTTTTAATGCCTTGAGTTCTTTTTGCAGACCTCTTACCCGGACTCTCAATTCTTTGAGTGCGGCTCTTGTGGTTGAAATCAGTTGCTCCTCATGCTCTTTTTCATATTTTTTTTCAAGCCGCTCAACTTCCCTGTCCAATTCCGATTCATTCAGGTCAGGATATGTCTGTTCAACTAAGGGTACAACTTTTTCATCAAAATTCCGCTTCATTTCTTCCAAAACCCATTCTTTCATTTCATCTTCGGAAGGAAATTCAAAATTATCGAAACACAGGTCTCTGTAATGTTCGCTGATGTATAATTTCGCACAGGTTTTGGCAATGCCTTTCAGGGAATATTCTCCGAAATATCCGTAATACCTTACAATTTTACTTCCTAAAATATCTTCGGGCGTGTCTTTTTTTGATCCCGTTTCATCATCTGAGAGAAAATCAGCATCGTCATCATCATCTTCCGGGGGAAAATTGAAATCGTTTTCTTCTGGCATGTTTTTTTTAACCATCCTTCTTACAAAGTTCTTTTGCCGGTTAAACCGGATATGTTTGTTTTTAACAGAAAACAGCGCTGTCTTTTATCTGAAAAAGATAAATAATACTTAAAAATCAGTCAGTTAATCCCATTCAACCCTAAAAAATATATTATATACTAAAAAGCGGTTAAAGAGAAGCAATAATTTTTTTCGGTGTGTGAGAGACCTGCGGGGGTTGCATCGGAATGAGATTTGACAACTTTTCAAAAGTTACGCTGTGTGCAGCTTTTTTAAAACTGCAAAGGACACAAAGCCATTTTAATAAAATCGGCACAGGAGTTCACAAAGCTTTGCGCCCTTTGCGCCTTCTTTGCGATCTTTGCGATTTAATAAAAAAAGTTGTCAAATCTTATTCAGACTGCCGGTTCCGGTTTGGGAATACGGGGTCTCTGCATCAGATAAATCCCCCCGTAAATGCCCAGTCCGATAAGATATGTCCAATAGCGGTAATTGTGCGGAATGCCGAGCCATGCCGAAACAGCATCGGGGCGCATGAGGCTGAAAGTGACGCAGAGCAGCAGCGGGATTTCATAGAATCTGTTTTTTGCCACAAACCAGCCCTGGGTCGCGGATGCAAAGGCAAAATTTCCGATACATGCCATGACAAAAATCAGAATCCCCTGGGGCCAACTGTAAACATTGTGCAGGATCAGGTCGCTGTTGAAAATGAACATAAAGGGCAGAATCGCTGTGCGAATATCATACATAAACCCTTGCAGACCGGTGGGAATCGGGGGAGATTTGGCAATCGCGGCTGCGGCGTAAGCCGCCAGTCCCACCGGCGGCGTGTCGTCTGCCAAAATTCCGAAATAAAAACAGAAAAGATGGGCGGACATCAGAGGAACGGTGAAATGTTCATGCAGGTCAGCAATGGCGACAATTGCCGGCGCGGTGAGGGATGCAATTACAATATAAGTGGCGGTGGTCGGGAGTCCCATGCCGATGATAAGACTTGCGATGGCTGTTATGACCAGCATGAGATACACACTGCCCATAGACATCATTTCAATGATCTCGGTAATCAGATTTCCCAGCCCCAGCGCGACAATGCCCACAATAATGCCTGCCGCTGCAGTGGCGAGCGCGACGGAAACCATATTCCGGCCGCCTGCTTCAAGACCGGCGAAAATTTCCGAGATGCTGAGTTTGAATGCTTTTGCCGGAGATGATTTGTCAATGTATGCCGTGATAAGGTTTTTAAAGATGATGACAAGGCACAGAATCCATACCGCATTAAATGCCGAAAGGTCAGGTGAATGCCGAAGCACCATCAGTTCATACATCAGCATGATGATGGGAATCAGATAATGCAAGCCGGATACAAGGGTTTTGAAAAAAGGCGGCAGTTCGTTGCGGGGAATGCCGCTCAAACCGAGTTTGGATGCTTCAATATGCGTGATAAAAAAGAGCGCGGCGTAAGAAGCAAACGCGGGGACGGCTGCGGCTTTGCAGACCTCAATATACGGAACATTGACGTATTCGGCAATGATAAACGCGGCAGCGCCCATAATCGGCGGCGCAAGCTGTCCGTCCGTACTGGCGGCAACTTCAATGGCTGCGGCTTTGGTGGGCGGATAGCCGATTTTTTTCATCAGCGGAATGGTAAACGTGCCGGTGGTAACAACATTTGCGATGCTCGATCCGGATATAAGTCCGGTCAGACCGCTGCCCACAACAGCAGCTTTTGCGGGTCCGCCTTTGAAGCCGCCCAGCAGGCTTAACGCTAATTGAATAAAATACTGACCCGCGCCGGCTTTATCTAACAATGCCCCGAAGAGAACAAACATGAACACAATTCTTGCGGAAACATCCAAAGGAATGCCGTAAATGCCTTCGGTTGACATGGTGATCTGCCCCATGAAGCGGTTCAGGGAAACGCCTTTGAATGCAATGATTTCAGGCATATAGGGACCTAAAAATGAATAGAGGCAGAACGCGATGGCAATGAGCGGCAGCGCGGGACCGATGACCCGGCGTGCGGCTTCGAGCAGGAAAATGACCAGCAGCAGTCCGATCACAATATCTCTCGGAACAGGCGATCCGGCGCGCATGGCAAGTCCCACATAATCAATCACAATATACAGGGCTGAAATCGCCGCTGTTATTCCGATGATATAATCCGGCATCGGAATACGGTTTTTGGCGGAAAGAAAATGGAGACCGAAACGGGGTTTTTTGAAAAGCGGATAGTTCAGAAAAACAATCAGCAAGGCAAAAGAAAGATGAATCGCCCGAATGAAAGTGGAGTCAAGGGGATCAAAATACGGACACGCGATGTATAAATGGAAAAAACTCCAGCAGACCGCGATCACCGGAATCACATATTTTCCATATCCTTTGGGCTTTCTTGCGACGCCTTCCTCTTCTTCAGCCATCCGTCTGGCAAGCTCCAGACCTTCATCCCCGGTGTTTGTATCATTTTTAATCATTGTTTCACCTGTGGGGTGGGCATGAAATGTCCACCAACTCTGCGATGTTCAATAAGACGGCGACATTGATTTCCCCCTTTCTTAAAGGCAGGGCTGTTAAATTCTTCGGGATATCAGCCGTCCGCCCCGACAGTAAAGCGGGTTTTTAACCCGCTTAATGTGTAAAACGGGTTGAAAACCCGTTCTACGCGGATCGTGGAAACGAGAACTTAACAGCCCTGCTTTCTTAAAGGGGGATGAAGGGGGATTTCTGCGGCGGACTCAAATCCCCCCTGCCCCCCTTTAAAAAAGGGGGGTTTTCCGCTTAACTTAACGGCATTGATTTCATGCCCGCCCTGCAAAGCAAGGACAGGAATATGTTATTCATTTATCTCTGATTGTAAGGATGAGATTCTTCGCTTCACGGAGATTCTTCGCTACGCTCAGAATGACACGAATTTTCTCAGCTATTTGCCGACAGTTCCGATTTTGACCTTTTTCCCGTCTTTTTCTATCAGCACGTTCCTGCTCTTATCCACCTCTACCATCTTGGCTTCTTTGTAGTATTTCACCGCTCCGGGATGAAAAGGCGCTGACAGACCTTCAAGCATATTTTCTTTGGTCAGGTCTTCATAAGCCGGATGAAGGCTTTTAAATGCTTCAAAGTTTTCAAAAATTTCTTTTGTAACGGCATACACAACTTTTTCCGATACTTTTGAAGAAGTTACAAAAGTGGCTTTTACGCCGAAGGTTTCCACATTTCCGTCATTCTGCGCTGTGGGATAATGCTTGACCGGAACGACGGCTTTCGCATAGTACGGTTTTTCGCTGATGAGCTTGTCTATCCCGGGTCCGGAAATGGGAACAAAACAAACCTTTGTCGCGCCGGCAGTGGCTTCTTTGAAAGCGCCGCTGGGATGTCCCACAGTGTAAAAGAATGCGTCAATGCGTCCGTCCTGAAGCAGCCCGGGGGCTTCGGCAGCTTTTACCTCTTCTTTTTTTATGTCTTTTTCATAATCAAGTCCCACAGCCGTGAGCGCGTCAATGGAATTTTGCCGCTGTCCCGAACCGGGGTTGCCGATGTTGACCCGTTTGTCTTTCATGTCCGTCATCGTCTTAATGCCCGATTCCACAGTCGCCACTAATGTTACGGATTCAGGATGGATGCTGAAAACTGAACGAAGGTCTTTCTGGGGCTTGTCTTTCCATTCTTCAAGACCGTTTAATGCCTGATACTGTCTGTCGGACTGCACAATGCCGAATTCCAGATCACCGGACAGCACGGCGTTTACATTAAATACGGATCCGGCTGTGGCTTCAACAGTGCATCGGATACCGTACTGCTCCTTTTTTTCATTGACGATTTTGGCAATCGCGCCGCCGGTGGGATAGTAAACGCCGGTGATGCCGCCCGTGCCGATGGTGGCAAAAACAGTTTTGCCGGCTTTGCCAGCCTGAGCCGGCAGGGTCACAAGTCCTGTAAAAAGAAAAAAAACAAACAGGAACATGATGTTTGCTGTCAAAGACTTTTTCATACAACCTCCTTGCTTGCCATGATGAAAGAAAAAATGTATAAGTTCCCTTTGCCTGAATAACCCTATTCCTACCCTCTTTTTTGAAACACGAAAGCATGAAAAATATGAAAGTCTGCATGTAAGCTTTTTTTACCGCAAAGGACACAAAGAAGGCGCAAAGGTCGCAACGCTTTGCGAACCTTGTGAAACCTTTGCGCCCTTTGCGTTAAAAAAATGTTGAAATACACGAAAAACAATGCCTTCGCAGTTAATGAATTATCTTTACTTATTGAATTAATAATTAACAGGATAAGAACACTGTGTCAAGCATTAATAGCCCTTATACAGATTTTTCAATATAAAAAAATGATACAAAGCTTAATCATTTGTAAAAAAACAGAAAAACCTTTGGTCAGCGTCATCATACCGGCTTTCAACCGCAGCCGGATGCTCAAAGAAGCGGTTGATTCTGTGCTGGCTCAGGATTTTACGGATTTTGAACTGATTGTGGCGGATGACGGTTCAACAGATGATACGCCCGCTGTTCTTGAATCTTATCGGGAAGATATGACCGTGATCCGACTGGAAAACAGGGGTGTCAGCGCGGCAAGAAACGCGGGCATTGCCGCCGCTTCAGGCGAGTATTTTGCATTTCTTGATTCGGATGATCTCTGGCTGCCCGGAAAACTGTCGGAACAGATTGCTTTTTTCAATTCCCGCCCGGATGCGCTGATCTGTCAGACCGAAGAAATATGGATCAGAAACGGAAAAAGAGTGAATCCGAAATTGAAGCACAAAAAGCAGTCCGGAATGATTTTTGAACCCTCGCTTCACCTCTGTCTCGTGAGTCCTTCGGCAGTGATGATTAAACGTGATCTTTTTGAAATCGTGGGATTGTTTGACGAAAACCTTCCGGCATGTGAGGATTATGATTTGTGGCTGCGGATCAGTTGCCGGTATCCGATATATCTCACAGAAAAACCAATGGTTGTCAAGCGGGGCGGACATGAAGACCAGCTTTCCCGCGCGCCGGGGTTGGACAGATTTCGGATACAGGCAATCCGAAAGATTATGGAAAGCGGACTGCTTTCAGCGGAACAGCACAGCGCTGCGGAAAAGGTTCTGAAAGAAAAAACTGCCATTTACGCCCAGGGCTGCCTGAAACGGGGGCGTGCGGATGAAGCCCGGCATTATTTCCGTCTGTGATTTTTTTTGATCTCGTTTCCCACGCTCTGCGTGGGAATGCAGCCCGGACGCTCCGCGTCCGTCCGCGTGACAGAGAGCGCATTCCGTGAACGCCGCCGGCGGGACCTTTCCCACGCGGCGCGCGGGATTTATGAGAATCGCAACTGTTTAACTCCTAAGTAAATGCGCTCTTGCCCACTTTTAAAAAAGGGCGGTTCGGGGTTTCCCCTTCAGAAAAAAAGCGGGACTTAATTTTTCCGTCTGTGACTTTTTTTAGTTTTCTTTTCAGGTGTTGCAATCAATGCCGGCACCGGTTTGATTTCAGGATTTGCAGCGAAGTCCGCGGCTGTTTTCTTTTCAGGCATTGCAATCAATGTCGCTGCCGCACAGTTGGTATGGACATTTACAAGCGTGAGAATCGGATCTGTAACAGGATCAACTGCCAGCAGAAGGACAATTGCAGGCGCAAGCGGAAGCCCCAGTGGATCAAATTCCACCGCCAGCATTGACAGCGCCACCGCGCCGGGCGCGCCTGCTGCCGAAATGCCGCCGATAACCGAGCCGATCAGTATAATCATCATACTCTGAATCCCCAGGGGGGTTTCATACAACTGGGCAAAGAAAACCGTTGCAAGCGCAAATGTCATGACTGTACCGTAGCGGCAGAGCGTTATACCGAGCGGCATGACAAAATTTGCGGTTTCCGCCTTCACCGACAGCCCTTCATGAAGCTCCCTGAGCGCAGTCGGCATAGCGGCAAAACCGTTTCTTGTGCCGACGGCAATAAACAGTGTATCTTTCAGCTTTTGGAATGTGCTGAAAAAAGAAAGGCCTGTCGTTATCCGGATAATGACAGCGTTGAGAATAATGATGAAAATCGAGCCGATATAAAGCATCACGACAAATCTTATCATGGCATACAGGACTTCGACACCTACAAGGGAAACCTGATCCGCCAGCAGGGAACACAGCGCAAAGGGAAGCGCATACATCGCGCTGATAATAATCTTTTCAAAAGCCTGAAATATCGCCCGGCAGTTATTGAGAAAATAATCGCCGGTCTCTTTCGGGATGAATGAAATCGCAATACCGAGAATCACCGAAAAAAACAGAATCTTGACATTTTTGCCGTCGTTTAACGCATTGAAAATATTGGACGGTATCATTTCATATAAATGCCGGATCATACTCGGAGAGGCGTTTTTCTTTTCAAGGGACTCATTAAGGGAAATTTCTATTTCAGGCGCAAATTCGGCGGCTGACTGGGATTCCGATGCTGTTAAAACTTTACCCAGCGCGACTTTTGCCTGTTTATCCAATTTCGCGCCGGGTTTTCCGATCAGACCGAGCAGCAGCCCCACAGCGCTGGCAAGTATCAGTCCGCAGATAAACGTGACCAGCAGCCGCGACAGACAGTTGACCGTGCTTTTGGAGCGTAACAGATTGCAGAGACTCAATATGATTGCCGTACTCATGATCGGAATAACGCACATTTGCAGAAAAGAAAGAAAAAAAGCCCCCAGCGGCGCAATCTGTTTGGCGGTTTCAGTGAAAAACAGACCGATAACAATGCCTGACGACATTCCGATAAGGATTGAGCAGGGGTGAAGCAGCCATGCCGATATTTGAATTTTGCCGGTATTCACAGTTGTCAATTTTCCTTTTGAACGCTTTTGCTGTATTTTTTCAGGAGTTTGTCCGTTGTCCAATCCGGATGGACAGTTTCAAGGTACAATTCCAGCCACGAATGCAGATGCGTACTGTCCCAGGGAACAGCCATGGCAATAGGATCCTCGGTATCTTTCAGCACAACGGTCTGAAGATGCAAAGCGGTTTCCGGTTTTCCGATCACCACTTTTTTGATTTCGATTTCATCATGAAATGCGGCAATCACTTCCCCTTTCAGCACAGCGGCGATAATATCCGGGTCCCATTCGGGATATTCACGGATTTTTGCCGTCGGAAAAAGCTGTTTTGCAAAAGCGATATATGAAGTGCCGGCTTTGACGCCGATTTCGGAACCGGGATGATTGAGGATTTCCATCAGCGTCAACTGCCGCTCCCGCTGCGCCATTCGGATACGGCTGATCAGAAGCCCCTGCCTGAGAATAATATAAGGTCTTGTAAATCTGACTTTTTTGGCTCTGTCCAATGTGCGGCTCAACAGCGTGACGGCGACATCTGCTTCGTGTCTGACGATGCCTTCAACAATCTCGGAAAAGGTTTTGTAATCTCTTTTAAATTCAACTTCAACGCCGAGTTTCTCCGCGATGTCCGTTGACAGTTCCACATCCAGACCGTAAAATTTTCCCTTTTCATCGTGCATGTAAAAGGGCGGAATGTCATTGACATACATGGCGACAATCAGTTTTCCCCTGTCCATGATTCTCTGAATGTCAGGCGGATATTCCTGAGCCTCAGCCTGAACAGAGAGCAGCAGCAACGGCAGAAAGATTGAAACTATTATTTTTACATACATTTTTCACCGCCTTTATTTTCATTCCGGAGTGCTGAAATGAGCGGAGCGAATTTTAGCACCACTGCTAAAATTTCATTTCAGCACTCCGGAGTACAAAAAATGCTAAAATTTCATTTCAGCACTCCGGAACAGCCTTCCGGAGTGCTGAAATGAGCGGAGCGAATTTTAGCACCACTGCTAAAATTTCAT
>DZCT01000012.1:17141-23683 GCA_022736535.1 Desulfatirhabdium butyrativorans
TTCAGCACTCCGGAGTACAAAAAATGCTAAAATTTCATTTCAGCACTCCTTATTTCAGTGACTGCATAATACAACCGAGTTCTTCAGAGCGATCTTCCTGAACATATTCTTTTTTCTGAAATAACACCCCTGCAATCAGATAGCCTGCGCCGGAAAAAAAAGATACCTTTTGACGCTTTAAAACGCAAAGCGTATCCTGAATTTCAGGCTGACTGCTGTAATATCCGAAGGGCAGCGCTGTTACAAGAAAATTTGAAATGCTGTATCCTGAATTTTTTGCATGGGAAAACACCGCCAGCGGATTCGATATGCTCGGCACAAGCATCATCACGCTGCTGAAATTGATCGAGAGCAGCTTTTGGATAACCTCTGCGCCGTCCCAGCCGCCGTAGAGTTCCGGCATGACCATATCTTCTTTGCTGAAACAGGGCAGATAGGGCGGGTTGCTGATGAGAAAATTTTTTTCAAATCCGGGCGTATTTCTGAAAAAACAGTCATTTAAAATCATATAACGACTGTCCAGCCTGTATTGACTGATATGCCGGTTAGCCGTGTGACAGGCTTTGGGGTTTATTTCATAGCCCTGAACCATGCCCTCGAAGCGGGTTCTTAAAATTGCCGCGATAACCGCTGTGCCGTCTCCCGAACCGAATTCGATGACAATATCCGGCGAAAAATGAATCATTAACAGCATTTCTAAACAGTAAGAATAAAACTGTGATTCTTCGGGACAATAAAAGACTTTATTTTTCCCCTCTGTTTCCTGAGCAAAATTCCCCTGGACAAAGTTCAAAGATATGCACGTCATTTTGTTTTCCTTTCACTTTTGCGTTTCCCAAGTCTTTAAAATTAAAATCATTGTGGCACTTTTTAACGATTTCGCTGCTGACCAGCGCCTTTGTTCCCTTTTCTTTGTTTAAGGATTCCAGCCGGGCTGCAATATTCACAGCATCGCCGAGCGCGGTGTAATTGAGTCGGTCCGGCGAGCCGATATTCCCCACAAACGCAAGCCCGCAGTGCAGACCGAAACGGGTTTCAAACACAGGTTTTTTCATTGTTTTCCAAAGCGCATTTTGTGCCTCCAGCGCTTTCAGACACTCGATGACCGCTTCACACCCGTGTTTGGCGTGTTCCGGGTCGGATTTCGGCGCGCCCCATATCGCCATCACCGAATCGCCGATAAATTTATCCACCGTACCCTGATGTTTTGAGATGATATTTGACATCAGCTTCAAATACGCGGCCATTGCCAGAACAAGTTCATTTTCGTCAGTCTCCTCCGATATGGTGGTGAAATCAGCTATATCTGTAAATAAAATGGTAACTTCCATGCGTTTTCCCCCGAGTTCCAGCGGCTGTCCCATCCGCACCAGATTTTTCACAAGGTCCGCGGGCACAAACTTCAGGAAAGACTGAAGCGCGTCGTGCATCAGCACCGCGGCATGTTTCATCTGATGAATTTCGAGAATGCGCGATGCCGCGCTGTCAGGACGGATGCTGAAATCGAAATTTCTGATTCTGTCCAATAAAAGCACGGTCTTGTTAATCGGTCTGGCAACGCCTTTGGATACCTTGAAAGACACAATGACCATCATCATCCCGATGACCAATGAGATGGCGAAATTGATGTAAACAGTGTGGATGGAGAATTTTGTGAAATCCGTAACCGGCGCGCCGATGTACAGAGCCGCATCCAAACCGGCAGCATCTGAAAGACTGATCCTCATGGCAATCAACTGTTCATTTCCGGAATCTATCCGCAAGAGTTTTCTGTCCGAAGTTGAAAACGCGCTGAAAACTTTCAGATCATAGGCTGAGACATAATGATAATTCTGAAGATTTATTTCAACTGACTGCTTTAAAACTGTTTTATCCAACAGAGCCGAATGGGCAATGAGTTTGCCGTCATTTTTGGCGATAAAAGCAAAGCCGTTGGGGCTGAATTTAAGACTGTCAAGATACTGGGACAGATCATTCAGCAGAATATCAATGCCGATAACAGCGAAAACTTCTCCCTGTTTTTCCCCGGGAATTTTTGCCGAAAGTGTGATGCCGAGAATGTCAGCCATTGCATATTTGTAAACATCTGTCCACACAGGCTGATTGGCGTCCATTGCCGATTTATACCAGGGGCGTGTTCGGGGATCATATTTGAAATCGGCGGATTCGGAAAGCATCCAGTCCGTTCCTTCAAAATAATACACGATGTCCTTGAGATCATTTTTCGTCGGGATAATGTACCAGCGAACAAAAGGATGGTCATTTGATTCGGGTATGTTGGCGGCTTTTCTGAATTCCCTGTCGCCCCGTTCCAGATCAATAAACGCGCCGTCCGGAAATCCGATATAAACCCCGTAAATCTGGGGCGTTTCATAAGGAATAACGCCGAGACTCGAATAAAAAAGACGGGTGAGGGTTTCAAAATCAAAGGATTTGTTTTGGGTCTGATGATAAAAACCGAAGCCGGAAATATAATGAAGAATATGGCGGGGCGGTGAAAGCAGATTCTGAACTTTAAGCACAGCGTTGGAACCGGCTTCTTCCAAAGAATACTCTGCAATTTCAGAAAGATGGGAACGGAAAAGATAAAAATTTACAAAGGTCATGGTTAAAACGGTTATCAGCACCAGACCGCCGAATATAAAAGTCAGTTGAAGACGCAGGCTGATCCGCATGCTTTTGAGGCTTGAAATTCTCATTTTTATCTGTTTTTCTTTCGTTTCAATTGCGCCGGAATGTTATATATTGTATCTGTATAGCACAAAAACGGCATGATCGTCAAGACAGACAGATAAAGAAATAAGGATTTCAATATGTTTTTTGCCATGAACGGACACGAAAGAAACGAAAAAACACGAAAAAATGCTTCGTGTCTTTCATAACTTTCGTTTTTTCGTGGTAAAAAAAATTCGTGAGTTCTGATTCGTGATAAAATTCGTGTCCATTCGTGGCAAAAAAAAAGCGGCACCTTTACAGGCACCGCCCTTTTGATATAAACTGTTGTCAGTTCAGATTAATTCTTTTTCATTCTTCTTCTGAACCCTGCCAGACCTGCCAGACCCGAACCGAGCAGAAGGAGGGTTGCAGGCTCAGGGGCTTCGCCGCCATTTACCGGCGTTGCCACACCCGCCAGCATCATGCCGTCATTGCCGCATTCCATCGCCCACCAGAATTCAAATGCCCCGCCGCCGGTGAGTCCGAGAGATGCCAGACTCATTTTGGCATTGACTTCATACACATTGTTCCTTTTGACGGTTCCGGCTGCGTTCACAGCTACATTGTTTCCTCTGTTTACCCATGTCACATCGCCCTGATAGCCCAAATCTGTGCCGAACTCTACGATATGGGAGGGAAGGGCATTTGCGCCGCCGAAGGAGTCGCTCATGTTATCGTTTACAACCGTGCTGGCATGATCTTTTTCATAGGCTTCATAAACACCCGTTGAGAACATGGCATCTTTATAAAGATTGCCCTCTGTCACTGCGGTCCAGTCGTAAGCATTGTCTTTCGTGCCGCTGCTTGCCCAACTGCCTGTTTTGGCAAGATCGTTATTCATATCGCCGGAATGGGTGGTCAGAGCAAGTCCGTAAACCGTACCCTCGGTGGCATAGGTTGCATCCACGCCTGTGCCGGAATATCCGTCACGCAGACTGCCGCCGACATTGACATACAGATCACCGGCATTTACCATAGCGCCGCTGTAAAGATAACCTGCCTGCGGAAGGCCGGTCAGCATGTTAAAGTACAGGTACTCGTTGTCCTGGGCATAACCCATTCGATAGACCTCATACTGATTCCCGCCCGATGCGTCGTCAGTTCTGTCATAGGTATAGGTGTAAGTAAATTCCGGCGTACCAACCAACATCGCCGAAGCGCCCGGAGCTAATAAGGCGCCTGCCAATACCAAAATTGCCAAAGTTTTTAAAGTTTTCATGGTGTCCTCCAAATTTTTCCTAAAGTTTGTTTTTAATCCTTCTTCTTTTCCTCTAACCGACACACTTTTTCACAACTCCCTTTTTATTTCTCCCCTTCACCTCCTTATCTTTTCGTTCTTTCGCTGAAAATTATATAAAGCAATAAACGTGCCACAAATCTGTTTTCTATCTTATTTTAAATCAACTGTCTGTTTTTTCAAAAAAAACAAAAAATAAAATTTGACTTATACGCAGACCCCAGCCCTTCCCCTGTCTTTTTCTTCGGATTTGTCCAAATTTTTGGATAGGTATAAATTAAATTAATTAAAATTGCTAATAAACTTAATTTAATATAAAAAAAATTCTTTTACCCTCACAGAGCCGTTTTCGGCTGTCCTTTTTTTCGGATTTCTGATTCAGCGTCTAAGCCTGTATATTTCACTTATTTCCCTGTGTTTACTTTATTATAATGCAAAGGGCATACCAGCATTAAAATAATTTATATAACAATTTGATTAAAAAGCGTATATTTTTTTTAAGCTTTAAAATACGGGGAATGAATACCTATAACTTAAATTGTCTGATTTTACAGTCAGATGCCTGCTGATCCTGAAACAACGGGTGTAGCCAATCCGTATAAGCAGCATTATGAATATAATGTTTTTTATATGTATTCAGATTAACTGATTGATATTGATGTATTCTATTAAACGCATTTCTGGAAATTATAAATATTTTCAGCAGGTTGGTTTGAAATGAATTAAGGTGGGTTTGATGTTGTTTGTGAAGGGCTGAAATCGGATTTTTCGGAATAAGCATATAAGCCGCAGACCCACACAGACAGACACAGACAAAACATTGAAAATATTTATCCGAATTTATTCAGTCTTTCTGTCTGTGTACGTCTGTGTGGGTCTGTGGCAAAATAATAAGCCGCAGACCCACCCAGACAGACACAGACAACACATTGAAAATATTATCCGAATTTATTCGGTCTTTCAGTCTGTGTTCGTCTGTGTGAGTCTGTGGCAAAATAATAAGCCGCAGACCCACACAGACAGACACAGACAAAATCCTGAGCGGAGCCGAAGGGGCAGCGAAGAATCCCGCATCCCATGCGAGATTCTTCGCTCCGCTCAGAATGACAGTTTCGGAGAAAACTCCCCGCCCCCTCATAGAAATGTGTTTTACTGTATCTTTAATACGGATTTCTCTCTTTCGATTTTAAGCCTTTTGCTCAGAGCCGGCTGAGAAATTCCCAGCATTTTGGCGGCAATGGACTGATTTCCGTTTGCCCTGCGTACAGCCTCGGCGACAAGCATCAGTGTTGCACGTTTTATGCTGGGCAGCTCCTTTAAATATTTGAAAGGCGAGGCTTCATCTATTTTCGGCTCTTTAGTTGCCCTGTTTTCCTTTTCCCTGGCAATATGGGCTTTGAACACATCCAAAGACAGGATGCGGGAGGTGTGCCGGCTCACCGCCTCAAAAATCATCGCCCGCAGTTCTCGGATATTTCCGGGAAAAGAATAGGTTCCCAGCAAAGTGAACAATTCTTTGGGGGGCGTCGGTTTTTTCATGTTCAGGGCATTTGCCGCTTCAGCCAGAAAATGCTCAACTAAAAGTTCAATGTCATCCATGCGCTCGGAAAGCGGCGGAATATGAACATGATGGGTTCGGAGTCTGAAATTGAGGTCCTTGCGGAATTTGCCGGCTCTCTGAAGACCCCAGAGGTCCTCGTTTGTGGCGGTTACAATACGGGCGTCTGTATAGCTCGGTTCGTCCTGCCCCAGCGGGAGATATTCGCCTTCCTGAATCAGCCGTAGCAGTTTGACCTGTGAGGCATGGCTAAGATCGCCGATTTCGTCTAAAAAGAGCGTGCCGCCCGAGGACTGTTCGACCAAGCCCCGGCGGGTCTGATCCGCGCCTGTAAATGCGCCTCTGACATGTCCGAAAAGTGTATCGGAAAATACATTGTCATCCAATCCCGCGACATTTACAATGACCAGATTCCCCTTGACGCCGCTGAGTTTGTGAATGCATCTGGCAATCAGCTCTTTACCCACGCCGGTCTCGCCGGTGATGAGTATGGGTTCAAGCGTCTGGGCAACGGATTCAAGATATTGAAAAATTGAAAACATCTGCGTATTGCTGGTGATAATTTCCGCAAACGCTTCCGGCCGTTTCAGTGTCTTTGATATATTGGTATTCATTGGTCTCAACTTATAATCTTTCATTTTTTTTTCCAATAATAAAATTTGGGGTTCAGGCGTTTTTTCCTTCTGTTACACGCAGTATTCATTAAACAGCAGAACATGTCAATGGGGTAAACGGAGTATTGAAAGGTAGAAATTTTCTACCTTAGTTATACCATTTCTGTCATTTCGACGGTTATACCATTTCTGGTAGTGGTGTAGAACAGGTGATTTCGGGGTGTCATTCTGAACGCAGTGAAGAATCTCTGTTTCTGTAATACACTGTTATGATAAGAGATTTTTCGCTGACCCTTCGTTGCGCTCAGGGCTGCGGCTCAGAATGACAGGGACATAGTTCATCACCTCTTCTACACCACTACCAAAAATTGGGTAGTCATATAGTATTGGTGATTTCCTTTCTGATCACAGCGTTATA
>DZCT01000738.1 GCA_022736535.1 Desulfatirhabdium butyrativorans
CCAGCGTGGAAAGGATCGGGAGGGCAGAGGGGCTTCAGCAGGGGCTTCAGCAGGGAGTTCAGCAGGGGCTTCAGCAGGGGCTTCAGCAAGGTCTTCAGCAGGGAGTTCAGCAGGGAATTCAGCAGGGGCTTCAGCAGGGAATTCAGCAGGGAATCCGGCAGGGAATCCAGCAGGGAATTCAGCAAGGCATGAGAAAAGGTCTTCTGGAAGCCATCGAAATGGGACTTTCGCTCAGGTTTGGCGCAGAAGGAGAGCGTTTGCTGGCTGCAATCCGCCTGATTGAAGATTCCGAGCGTCTGGAAAAGATCAAAAATGCTGTCAGAACGGCGGACAATCTTGCTCAGGTGAAGGCGCTGCTGAACTGACCGCACTGCCAGCCGCAGACCCACACAGACAGGAACAGATAAAAACATTTTCAGATTTCCGTCTGTGTCAGTCTGTGTGGGTCTGTGGCAGATATATCAGCCCTCAGCAATTAATGAGGGGAAAAACTGTTTCACAGCGGAAATACGATCCGCAAACAAGGAGACAAAAAAATGAAAAGCAAAACTTTGTTCAACGGCATTCTGACGGTTGTTTCAACAAATTTGACAGGAAAGAGGCAGATTGAATGTTAAAAGAGCAAGTGATCTGCATGATCGGGCGAAAGAAAGAGGAATCATCAAAGAAAGCAGACTGATTGCGGCTGATAAAGGAGCAGATATATGAATGCGATACGCTTTGAAACGAAATCTTATAACGGTATCATCAGAATACCGCCTGAATATGCAGAATTTTCGGACAGGGAAGTGGAAGTTATTGTGCTGATAAAAGAAGACAGCAAAAAACGTAAAGAACTTTTTCTGGAGTCGGTGGAAAAACACAGATTTGCTTTACCGCCGGATTATCGCTTTGACAGAGAAGAACTTCATGAACGCTAAGGTTTTTTTAGATACAAATGTATGGATATATTTATATTCTGAAGATACAAAATCTCTGACAGCACAACAGCTTATTCATCGGTATTTTGAAAATATTGTTGTCAGCACACAGGTCTTAGGAGAATGTTTCAGTGTTCTGACCCGCAAAAAATTCAAACAGGGCGAGGAATCGAAAGAGATTATCCGTCATATTGCCTCATCTTATACAGTGGCAGACACCGGCAAATCTTCAGTGCTTATACCAATTCGCTTTCAAAAAACGGTGTTTTCTGTAAAACCGCTTTTCAAG
>DZCT01000357.1 GCA_022736535.1 Desulfatirhabdium butyrativorans
CAAACTGATGATTCCCACGCCTTCCGGGCAGTTGGTTCCGCTCACCACGCTGGCGACAATTTCATATTCCGGCAGCATCGGCGATATTGTGAGAATCAACAATGAGCGGGTGGTCACGGTAAAAGCAGATGTGGATGAAACCAAAATTCCGGGCGCGGTTGCCCGGTTGCAGGCTGAGGAAATGCTGAAAGATTTTCCGATGCCTGCGGGATACCGGCTTCAGTTTACCGGCGAAGAAGAGCATCAGAAAGAATCGGAGGAATTTCTGTCAAAGTCTTTTACGGTTGCGATCTTTCTGATTTTTCTCATCTTAGTGGCGCAGTTTAATTCCGTGTCTCAGCCCCTGATTATCATGACTTCGGTTATTCTCTCGCTGGGCGGCGTATTTCTGGGGCTGACGGTGCTGAAAGCTTCTTTCGGCATTATCATGTCAGGCGTCGGCGTGATTTCGCTGGCAGGCGTGGTGGTGAACAATGCCATTGTGCTGATTGACTACACAAACAGGCTGGTAGAACGCGGCATGGAAGTGAATGAGGCGATTGTCTCGGCAGGTGCGACGCGGCTCAGACCCGTGTTTCTGACGGCTGTTACAACAGTGCTGGGGCTGCTCCCGATGGTAACGGGCGTGTCTTATGATTTCCATAAAATGGCGATGACCTATGTGAGCGAATCCACGCAATGGTGGCGTTCCATGGCAATAGTCGTGATTTTCGGTCTGATGATTGCCACATTTCTGACCCTGGTTGTGGTGCCGGCGTTGTATTCACTGCTGGCTTCTCTTCAGGTGTGGTCAGCGTCTTTTGTCGGGAAAGTGAAACGCATCTATTGGAAACCTTTTGAAGACAAAATTTAACCACGAAAGACACGAAAGAAACGAAAATACCTCCGTTTTTGTTTCCACAAATGACACGAAAGAAACGAAATGCACGAAAATATTTCTGTGATCCTTTCGTGTTCTTCGTTCCTTTCGTGTCTTTCGCGGTTAAAAAACAACGTGGAGCAAAGACAACATAACTCAATGAAACTATCTGAAATTATTAAAATACTTGATGCAACAGTTCTGACAGGAGCGATTCATCAGGACAAAGAATTTTTCTCATGCGGCGCCAGCGATCTGATGAGCGACATTCTGGCAAAAACCGCCGACGGCGCCGTTATTTTGACAGGCCTCAGCACTGTTCAGGCGGTCAGAACCGCCGCTGTTTCCGGAGTAGGCGGACTTGTTTTTGTACGGAATAAAATGCCTTCTCAGGAGATTATTGAAATGGCTCAGGAGGAAGGAATTTTTCTTTTATCAACACCCTATTCCATGTTTGTTTCCTGCGGGAGATTGTACGGCGGAGGAATGACAGGACTTAACGGGCTGCGTTAGTCGTTCAGCCCTGCCTAAGGATTTGACAACTTTTATCGTTTTTACGAGTTACGCAGTCGGTCTCGTTCCCACGCTCCGCGTGGGAATGCAGCCCGGACGCGCCGCGTCCGGCTCCGGAGTGCTAAAATGAAATTTTAGCATCTGAAATTTAAGCACTTGCTAAAATTCGCTTCGCTCATTTCAGCACTCCGGCCTGAATAAAAGAAGGGTTGTCAAATCTCCGTCAGAAAATAGGATGACAATATGAATCTTGAAAGGGTAAAAGCAGGATTGCTTAACGGCATCACCGCAGGCTTTTTCCTCAGTATTCTATTTTTTTCGCCGAAGGTCTTTGCCGATGATGTTGAATCTTTGAAACAGCAGATTGAAAGTCTGAAAGAGCAGATCAGCATCATACAGGAAAAACTGGAAAGTCTGGAAAAAGAGAATGCCGAAAAAGAAAAGCAGGTCAAAGACATAGACACCCGGCTGAATCAGGCGGAGCTTCACACCGCAACGGACCGGGTTTCTTTCGGCATCGAACTGAAAACAGAAGCTGATTCGATTCATTATAACGATATGCGGATCGCGCCGGACTCGCTGCTGAACAGATTTTTTCTGCCATATTCGGGAACGTCGGAAGGCGGCTTCAACAATGCCACGCGTGAGCAGATGCAGGAAATGATGTCCGGGATGTCCTTTCCCGTTCCGGATAAACGGGATGCGGACAATGATGCACTTTTCACCACCCGGCTCCGGCTGAACATGAAGTCAAAAGTCAACAACCAGCTTTATTTTGCAGGCAGACTGACGGCATACAAAGTCTGGGGCGACAGCAGCGGCGTGAAATTCAATCAGGGCAGTATGGGAGATATGACTTTTGACGGCAACACCTCCGGTCTTCCTCACGGCGATACCGTTCATTTGGAACGGGCTTATTTCACTTATAATTTCGATACGGCTTCCCTGCCGATGTATCTTTCTGTCGGCAGACGCCCCTCCACAGAAGGTCCGCCGTTAGAATACGGCAATTACAGTCTTGAAGGCGGCACGCCTCTCAGCACGCTCATCAACTGGCATTTTGACGCGGCATCTTTCGGTTTCAATCTTGAAGAGGTCACCGGCATTCCGGGCGCGGACATGAGATTCTGCTACGGCATTGCTTTTGAAAGCGACTGGGGCAACAGCTATACGCTGCATAACAGCCCGGACATGGACGATCTCCGCTCTTTTGCTTTTCTTCCCACGCTTTACAACAACGACACGACAAGCATTGTTTTCAATTACATGCACGTATGGAATGTCACAGACGGTTTCACGGGGCTTACGGTGATGCCCTTTATTGTTTCCGAAACTGCCGGGGGCGCATATCATTTTGAGCCGAATGCCGGCGGCTTTATCAGCCGGGCAGAACCCTGCACCAACATCGGGGACTGGGACGCGGCTTCTGTGCTGATGCGGACAAATCTTTCAGAATTATGGAACGATACGGATTTGTTCTGTGCGCTTTCATGGACGCACACCAAGCCTTCTCAGGTCTCCCGGAATCCCTTTTACAAAATGACCGGACAGGGACTTCTGAGTTCCGGCGGAGAACTTGAGGAACGTGACGGATACGCCATCTACGCGGGAGCGGTTTTTTCCATGCCGATGAATGCAAGGCTGGGGCTGGAATACAATTGGGGATCGAAATACTGGCTGAATTTCAGCGGCGCGGAAGATTCGCTTGGGGGAAGCAAACTGGCAGCAAGAGGAAATGTCTTTGAGGCATACTATATTCAGCCGATTTTCGGAGAAAACTTTTTCCTGAAATTCGGCGGGCGTTATGATGATTATGACTACACCGGCAGCGGGAATCCCCTCGGAAAACCGGTACGGATTTCGGACCTGACCGCTTTTGATGCGCTCAATGCGGTTACGGACAAAGTGTGGCATCTTTATCTTTCCCTGACAATGAGATATTAGTCAGGCGTTATACCAAATCTCTTTTGATTTTATATGATATTTTTTCCCCGGAGGGGTTTCCCACAGAGTTCACAGAGAAAAAAAAGCCCACGGAGAACACAGAGAGTTTTAAAAAATTCTCTGTGTCCTCTGCGGGAAAAAAATGAGATAATACTTTCAATAGAGATTCAGTATTATGCAGTTGATGAAGCAATCCGAGCCGCTGGCGTGCCTCTACGATTCTGTATTTCTCTGTCATTCTGAGTGTACACTCTGTCATTCTGAGCGAAGCGAAGCATCTCATCTTTTAAGAAAGGAGGTAAGACATTTGGAAGCGACAACGCTTACAGAAAATGTGAGTGATGTTGAGTCATCGGAAAGCATGACTTTTTGGAATAGTCTGAAAGAGGAAGTCCGAAAAACTTACGAACTTCTTTTTTATAACCGCTGGCCCTCATGGCTTGCCGGTATCCTCATGGCAATTCTTGCGCTGATGATTTTTCTCTGGCATTTTCCCTGGGGAATATCCGGCGGATACCACAACTGGGGCGACTGGATTTACTACCTTTCCGGCATTACGGATGCCCGCCCCCTTTCCCCATGGCTCCATCCGGTTTCTGTTCTGAACATCGGCATGATCGGGGGCGCGCTGATTTCCGCATTGTTCAGCCGGGAATTTCGCATTCATAAAACCTCGCGCCTTGAATATCTCAAAGGCATTCTGGGCGGAATGCTGATGGGCGTGGGTTCGGCATTTGCGGGCGGCTGCATTGAAGGCGGATTTTACACGGCTATCGGCATCTTTTCCATGGGCGGCTTTGCCATGATGGTCGGACTCGGCATCGGTTCATATATCGGGCTTCGCTATCTGATCTGGGAAACAGACAATATGCCCGCAAACCCTGCATACCGGCAGCCCCTGCCGTCACAGAAACCGCCGTTTTTCAACTGGTCTCAGGCAAAGCCTTATATCGGCGGTCTTATCGTTCTTGCAGTCATTACCGCGTTCTACTTTTACTCCTTTTTTGACGTGACGGAAATCGGCGGCTTATGCTTTTTCGGCATGTTGGTGGGAATGGTCATGCACCGTTCAAGATTCTGTTTTGTAAGGGTATTCCGATGTCCGATGATGACCGGCGACGCGGAAATGGTCAAAACCGTGTCTTTGAGTCTCGTCATTTATGCGATGGGTTCGGCGGTAATCAAATGGAATTTCCTTCAGCCTGACATGATGGGCGTGTATCAT
This sequence comes from Desulfatirhabdium butyrativorans, assembly GCA_022736535.1. Taxonomy (GTDB): domain Bacteria; phylum Desulfobacterota; class Desulfobacteria; order Desulfobacterales; family JAIFKL01; genus JAIFKL01. The sequence continues at coordinate 4,542 of DZCT01000357.1, forward strand.
CCCTTCTGGATCGGCAGTTTGGTCGGCGGCGTATTTTTCGGCATGGGAATGATTATTGCCGGAACCTGCGCCAGTTCGGCTTTATGGCGCATGGCTGAGGGGAACACCAAAATCATGGCAGCAGTCATCAGTTTTTGCATTGTAAATCCGCTTGTTGTCGAAGCCGTCAAGTATTCCGGCATAGAGCATTTGCTGGGCAAAGGTCTGTTTGTACCGAAAGTGCTGACATGGCATGTCACGCTGCCGCTATATGCACTCTTTTTTCTGTTAGTGAGTCAACTGGCGGTCTGGAATGAAAAAACCGAGAAATTCGTCATTTTTTAAAGAGGAGACAAAAATGAGTGCGGAACATATCAAAGCAGATAAGATACTTGACACCCGGGGGCTTACCTGCCCCATGCCGCTGTTGAAGCTGAAAAAAGAACTCAAGGGAATGAAGTCGGGTCAGATTCTTGAAGTATTGGGTACGGATCCGGGATCAAAGACAGACATTCCCAATTTTGTCAGAAAGCGCGGCAGCGAGCTGATGGGAATCACGGACGATGCGGAGGGCTTTACCCGCTACCACATCAAAATATGAGTGCGGGGTTTGACTTATGAAGAAAGCGGCAGTTGTCATAAAAGACAAAGCGCGGCAATATGAAGGTCTGCGGGTCAGTCTCGGAATGCTGCTTGAAGACATCGAGGTTCAGATGTTTGTGCTTTGCCATGAGATCGCTGAGATGGACGAGGCATATCGTGAAAACATGCAGTTCCTTGATGAGATGGGCGGCGAGCGTTTTTCCGATCATCAGGCAAATGCGGAGAAATACGGCTTTCA